>JAGCGK010000161.1 GCA_017649645.1 Clostridiales bacterium
GCGTAATGCGTACGCCATCGAATATGATCTCGTCGATCCGCTGTCGCTCAAGGCGACTTTGGAATCCAAGATCGTCCCGGGTCTTTTCACTGCAGGACAGATCAACGGCTCCTCGGGATACGAGGAGGCAGCTGCCCAGGGCATCATCGCGGGCATCAATGCCGCCATGAAGCTTCTTAACAAGGAACCTTTGACGGTTGACAGATCCCAGGGCTATGTGGGCGTTCTCATCGATGACCTGGTAACGAAGGGCACCTCCGAGCCTTACCGTATGATGACATCCAGAGCCGAGTACAGGCTCTTCCTAAGGCAGGACAACGCCGATCAAAGACTCACTCCGGAAGGAAGAAGAGTCGGACTTATCTCTGACGAGAGATACGCGAAGTTCGAAGAGAAAATGAGAAGGATCGAGGAAGAGACAGCACGCCTTCGTAAGACATACATCGCTCCGTCAAAGGAGCTTAAGGAAGTTTTGGAGAGCGTCGGCTCCGTATGCCCTGTATCGGGCATCTCGCTTGCCGAACTTTTGAAGCGTCCTAACGTAACTTATGATCTTCTGGCTCCTGTGGACAAGGACCGTGAGCCGCTTCCGAGAGATGTTGTTTTCGCGTGTGAGACTGATCTTAAGTATGAAGGATACCTGAAGCTCGAGAAGGAAAAGATAGAAAAGTTCAAGGAACTGGAGAACAAGCGCCTGCCGAAGGAGATCGATTATTCGTCCATCTCGGGCCTGCGTATCGAAGCAAGGCAGAAGCTTGATAAGATAAGGCCGGAGAATGTGGGCCAGGCATCCAGGATCTCGGGCGTGTCGCCTGCGGACATAGCAGTCCTTATGGTGTACCTCGAGGCTTTTCGAAAAAGAAGACCGCAAGAAGGAATTGAAGAATGACAGAAGATAACAAGATACATCCGGAAAAAAGGATCAGGATCAGAAAATCCGACATAGCAAAGCTTAAGGCTGAACTTCCGAAGAAGACGGTCCTCGGCGAGTCTAAGACCACCGAAGACGGCATCGCGCCGATCCTCGAGGAAAGTGCGCCGCAGATCTGCGTGCCGCTTAATGCCGAAGCCGTATGGGCATTCAAGGAATATGCCAAGCTCCTTCGTAAATGGAACGAAGTCATGAACCTGACGAACATCACGGATGACAACGGCATCGCCATGAGACACTTCATCGATTCTCTTACTCTCGTGCCTTTTATCGAAAACGAGCAGGCAAAGCAGAACAAAAAAGAGCTGTCCATCATCGATGTCGGAACAGGCGCGGGCTTCCCGGGCATCCCTGTCAAAGTCCAGATGAGCGAGCTTAAGCTCACGCTTCTCGATTCCCTCCAAAAAAGGATCGGTTTCCTTGATGAAGTAATAAAGACCATCGGTCTTAAGGACGCACGCACTATCCACTCCAGAGCGGAAGACGCGGGTCATAACAAGACTTACAGAGAAAAGTATGACATCGCGACAGCAAGAGCCGTAGCTGCTCTTCCGGTCCTGTGCGAATACTGTCTGCCGTTCGTTAAGGTAGGCGGGATATTCCTCGCGATGAAAGGTCATGTCGACGAAGAACTCGACGAGTCAAAGGCAGCGATCGCCAAGCTCGGAGGCTCAGTCGAAAAGGTCGAGAAATTTGTTTTGCCCGGAACCGACATGGACCGCGCAGTCGTAGTAATAAGAAAGCTTCGCCCGACGCCTCTTACATATCCGAGACAAGCGGGGAAGCCTTCGAAAGATCCCATTAAATGATCTTACAGATCACATATCATGAATTTGTTTTGTTTTCAGGATTGATGAAGTCAGGGTTCTTGATGGTATCCTTCATGTTACCCTGTGTGATCTCGGAATCCCAGACCTTATCCTGAATGGAGTAATAGTAGTTGTTCAGGCTGTCGAACGGCGATGTATATTCACTTGATGTGTAACCATTGTAATATCCGGATCCGAATGAACCTGCCTCATCAGTTGCAACTTTACCGACTGCAACCTGATCATCAGTATAGTAGTTCGTGATCACGCCGTAGCCGTCTAAGGATTTCGTATCTCCCTTTGAGTTTCCTGCATAAAGATAACCGGAGGAGTCATCGTCTTCCTCTATATCTTCTGCCACTGTCTCGAAGCTGTCTACTGCTTCTACTGCTTCTATTTGCTGCTTGACTTCCATGTCTTCAGAATCTGCTTCGCCCATTGCATCCGTAGCAGCCTTCTTTGTTGACAGGTTCTTTGTTCCGTCCTTGGCCTTGTTAAATGAGAAGAACATTACCGATACGCCAACGAGAGCTATAAGCAAAGCTGCAAGTCCCGATACGAAGGCGATCGGAATGATGAACGGTTTTTTCTTTGATTCTTTCTGCTCCTGCTGGGGCTTATTCTTCTCTTCGTTGATCTTCAGAAGTGTCTTATTGATGAGATCCTGCGACGCGTGAACAGAACCGAGATTTTTCTTCATCACGGATTCCATCATCTTGTCGAAGTTATCATTGTTATTCTGCTTCACATCCTCATCCCCCTACGTCAAATTTACTGAGCTTCTTGCGCGCTCTGAACAATCTGCTTCTCACGGTGCTTTCCGTGATCCCTAGGTACTTGGCGATCGCTTCGTTATCCAGGTCGTAGTAATAACGGAGCATGATCACCTCCTTGGCGGGATCAGGCAGATCCTGTATAGCGTCCCAAAGTTCACCCTCAGGGTCCAGGGAGTCGAAGTATTCGTCTTCCTGAGCCCGACCGTCTACAGGCTGATTATCGAATGCTACTCCCGGTGACGAACTTTCCGCTGATTCTCCGGTCTCTTCGTTCGCCTGTTCATAGCTTCCGACTCTGGTCGCCCATGAAGATTTAAGGTAGTCCTTACAGATGTTCTTGGCTATCGTAAGGAGCCAGTACTTCACAGGGCAGTTTCCTGCAAACGAGTCTTTCTTGTTCATTACCCTTATAAAGACATCCTGAAATGCGTCTTCTGCCTGGCATCTCTTGCCCAGGTAGAAATTACATACGCGAAGAACATCATCAGCATACAATCTGACGAGCTCTTCTACATCAGGCATAACAAACAAGTCTTCTTTATGTTCCATAACTAACTCAATAATTAGACGATTTAGAACAAAGTTCCGTTTCAAGAATACCATATAAAACGATATTTTTCGAAAATGATAATTTTATTTAATAATAATAAGATTCATACGCGCACGCGCGAGGATTTAATGGTATAATATTCGGGTATGACTAAAACAATCGGAGGATACACATGGCCGATATCAACAGAGCTTCATCCAAAGCAGACAGAATGAAGCAGGAAAATGAAATAGACGAAGTATTTAAGTCAGAACAGAACACTATAATACCGGTTGACCTTGAAAAGGAGATGAAGCAGTCCTTCATCGACTACGCGATGTCAGTTATCTCCGACCGTGCTCTCCCTGATATCAGAGACGGTCTTAAGCCGGTTCACAGAAGGATACTTTATTCCATGTACACGGATAAGATCCTTCCGGATAAACCATATAAGAAATGTGCTACCACAGTAGGTAACGTTTTGGGTCACTTCCACCCGCACGGCGACGCTTCCGTATACGACGCGCTCGTACGTCTCGCACAGGACTTCTCATTGAGACATCCTCTCGTAGACGGTCACGGAAACTTCGGTTCCATCGACGGAGACCCGCCGGCTGCTTACCGTTATACCGAGTCCCGTCTCGAGAAGATCGCTCTCGAGATGATGAGAGACATCGAGAAGAACACTGTAGACTTCCGTCCTAACTTCGACGAGAGCGAGATGGAGCCTGTAGCTCTTCCTTCACGTTTCCCGAACCTTCTCGTTAACGGTTCCGTAGGTATTGCCGTAGGTATGGCAACGAACATCCCTCCGCACAACCTGGGTGAAGTTATCGACGGTGTCGTAATGATGCTCGATAATCCTGACGTTACAGTTGAAGAACTCATGACAGTCATCAAGGGTCCTGACTTCCCGACAGGCGGTATGATCCTTGGATCAATGGGTATCAGAGATACCTACAGAAGAGGCAGAGGCCGTATCGTAGTAAGAGCTCATTCCGATATCGAGGACATGGCAGGCGGAAGACAGAGGATCGTATTCCACGACCTTCCTTATGCTATCAACAAGGCCCGTCTCATCGAGAGGATCGCAGATCTTGTTAAGGAGAAGAAGGTTGAAGGAATCTCCGGTCTGCGTGACGAATCCGACCGTAAGGAAAGAGTACGTATTGTTGTCGAACTCAAAAAAGATGCCAATGCGGAAGTTGTCCTTAACCAGCTTTATAAGAACTGTGCACTTCAGGATGCCTGCTGCGCTAATATGCTCGCACTCGTTCCTGACGCGAACGGTAAGCTCGAGCCTAGGACATTCACACTCGTTGACGCCCTGAAGCACTATGTTGCTCACCAGGAGTCCGTTGTTACGAAGAGAGTCATCTTCGATCTCGAGAAGGCTGAGGCCAGAAAGCATATCGATGAAGGTCTCCTTATGGCTATGGACCACATCGACGAGATCATCAACATAATCAGATCTTCCAGAACAGAGCCTGAGGCTAAGGTTACTATGTGCGAGAGATTCGGATTCTCCGATAAGCAGGCTCAGCATATCGTAGATATGAGACTTGGTCGTTTGACAGGTCTTGAGAGAGACAAGCTCATGCAGGAGATCGAAGACCTCACAGCTCAGATCGCTCACTTCCACGAGATCCTGGAGAACATCGACGTACTCCACGACACCATCAAGGAAGAGATTCTCGAGATCAAGAGAAAGTTCGCTACACCTCGTCTGACAGAGATCGTTTACGGTGCTTTCGAGGAGATCGACGACGAGTCTTTGATCCAGGAAGAGAGCATCGTAGTTACACTTACAAACTTCGGTTATATCAAGCGTCAGCTCATCGATACATATAAGAGCCAGCACAGAGGCGGCCGCGGAATAAGCGGACAGAGCACGAGAGAAGAGGACTATGTCGAGAAGATCATCACGACTACGACACACCACTTCCTCCTTTGCTTCACCAACACGGGACGTGTATTTAAGATCAAGGGATATCAGATCCCTGAGACTTCCTCGAGAAGCGCTAGGGGAACTGCTATCGTTAACCTTTTGAAGCTCCAGGAAGGCGAGAAGATCAGAAACATCATCCCTCTTAGGGACTTCGAACAGGAAGATCTCTTCCTTACGATCGCCACAAGAAACGGTGTCGTTAAGAAGACTTCTCTGAACGCATACTCCAATATCAACAAGAACGGTCTTATCGCTGTTAACGTTCGTGAAGGCGATGCAGTTATCGAAGTTGACCTCACGACAGAGAATCAGGAAGTCATCCTTGTTACTAAGCAGGGTAAGGCTATCAGATTTAACGCAGACAACGTAAGATCCATGGGACGTAATTCCACGGGTGTCCGCGGTATCAAACTTTCCGAGGACGACGAAGTAGTCGGAATGGTACCTGTTACAGAGAACGGAGAACTTCTCGTTATCTCCAAGAAGGGTATGGGCAAGAGAAGCCGCATTGACGACTACAGAACTCAGACCAGAGGCGGTAAGGGACTTATCACCTATAAGGTATCCGAGAAGACCGGTGTTCTCGTCGGATGTACTCTCGTCGACGACAGCAAGGATCTTCTCATCATCACCAACCAGGGTGTTATCATCCGTGTCGCAACGACCGAGATCCCTACACTTTCCAGAGCTACGACAGGTGTCCGTCTCATGAGAGCAAAGGATGCGGAGATCGTTGACTTTGCTATCGCAGATCACGTCGATCCTGAAGCAGAAGAAGGCGAAGAGGGCGTAGAGTCTTCTGAGATCACCGAGGTTTCCGATGAAGTCGAGGCTGAGGGAAACAGCGAAGCACCTGCTGAAGAATAATACTTAAGCGGAAGGGAATATTAATGAACGGAACTTTGAAAAAGACAATATCAGGCCTGTTGGCAGCTACTTTCACCGTACTGTCCTTCATGGTACTTGTCGGATTCGTCCGTGCGGATGTCGATCAGCCTGAGGTTACTTTACCGACACTGGAAGAAGTAAAGGCTACGACATACTGCGTATATGATAAGACCGATGACGAGATAATCTTCAGTCAGGATCCTGACAAGCAGATCTATCCTGCGTCCATGACCAAGATCATGACAGCGATGCTGGCACTCGATTATCTTGATACTTCGGCAAGTCTCACGGTGTCTCAGAATGCCATCGACAATATCTCATTTGACTCCACGGTCATGGGACTTATCGTCGGAGAGACAACAACGGTATCGGAGCTTTTGTACGGACTCATGCTCCCGTCCGGTAACGACGCCGCTAACGTTCTTGCCGAGGGCGTTATCGAAGCTCTCATCAAGAACTATCCGTCTGACAGCCTCTCTGCAGGCCCTGACGGGATCAATGCCACATACTTTGAGGATTACTTCGGAATGTCTTCCGAGGACATCCTTGCATCATATAAGCTCAGTGCTTTTGCAGCTCTCATGAACTACAGGGCACAAAGTCTCGGATGCGTTAACACACACTTCGTTAATGCTCACGGTCTTCACAGTGATGACCACTACACAACGGCTTCAGACCTTACAAAGATCATGGCGGCAGCAGCCGAGAGACCGGATTTTTGTAAGCTCATCCATACTCCGACACACTACTTTGCGAAAACGAACATGCACGTCGAAGACGGTTGGTCCATCGTTACAAACAGTAACAAGATCCTTCTGGATCCATGGCTCATCGCGAAAACTGCAGAAGGCGAAGCTACTCACGCTGTTTGTGTTGTAGGAGGTAAGACGGGAACGACTTCAAACGCCGGAACCGGAATGACTATCTACACCGTTAATGAGAACGGACACGAACTTTTTACCGCCGTGTGCGGAATACCGGGTGAATATTATTCTTATCAGACCAGATATGTTGCGGCGATCACTGCTTACGGTAACCTCGAGTGCTGGAACAGAAATCCTGAGAAGGTCGTTCCGGGTAAGCTCGGAGATTATCAGTCAGGTAACATTACCGAAGCAGAAAGAGCAGAGTATGATCCGCTGTTTCTCCCGGGCGATATCGTAGGAGAAGTGGAAGTTCCCGAAGTTCCTTCTGATTCCGATGATACCGGAGAAGAAGGCGGGAAGACCGACGGTGATAAGGATGTAAGCGTAGTCATCGACGAATCCAAGAAAGACATAAAAGACCCTATTCGTAAGAATTCGGGTCTTGTGAAATGGATCAAGGCCAATAAACTTGCATCAGGCATCATTGCATGTCTCGTGGGTCTTATCCTTGTACTTGTTATCATGCTGATCGTTAAGATCATAAACAGCAAGAAATCCAAGAGAAGAAGGAGAAAGAGCAAGACGAGGCCTTATATCGGCGAGATAATCAAAGACTGATCTTTACAGACCGTCGTTATAGACTTCTCGCATTTCAAATTCCTCGTCCTTTTCGACTGAGATCTTAGCCGTCGTGTCATAGTATTCTGTGACAGGCGGCTTATTTGCGAGCGGATTATTTGTCTCTGTCTTAAGTCTCATCAGAGTCGTTCTACGCTTCAGCACGAACTTTTTCCAGATCTTTTTCGGAATGTTCATGATACTGTAGCGTCCGAACTCATCGTTCTGTTTGCTGTCGTTGATCAAAACCAGCAGCGGACCCAGACAGAATACAAACATCAGGCAGAACAAAAGGAGCAGATATTTAACCACTTCCGGGTTTCTTATGCCCCATATAACAGCGAGGATGATAGGAACCGTTATAGGTGAAGAGATCAGGACATTATGTCCATAGTAAAGACCGAGTCTAAGAGCTCTTTTAACCCTGTTTACCGGAAGATATCCGTCGACCTTTCCGGTCTGTCCGTTTACGGCGATCTTGTAGATCGCTCCATCATACTCATAGGTCAATATCCAAACAGGGAAGAGAGCATACTTCTGCTCCAGATCGTGAGGCTTTACAAAGCAGTTTCTGATGTCTATGTGATCATATCCGCTAAATGCAGTACACGAAGTTTCTCTTCCGTATCTTTCAAGTCTTGCGAGGATCCTGTCAGAGAGCTTTTCAGCTGACAGATCATATCTTTGAGCATAGAAACCCTGCAGATACGAACTCTTGAACTCCACGAGTTCGGAGCAGTCAAAAGGTTCGATCGATTCCATCAGATCGTCTTCGATCTTGGCGGCTCCGTCAAACGGAACGTTCTTAAACTGCAGATCCACAGTAGCGGTGATACCGTATCTGTCCCTGCCGCTCAGATGGTTCTTGTAACCCAATCCCTTGGTGAGGATATTGCATCGTGAATCCATCAGCCAGAACGGAACATATATACCCGTGATCTTCTGAAGATTTCTCTTACTGAAGAAGTCGCCCGGAACATACCTTCTGTCTCTTCCGAATTTTTCGATCTTCTTCCTAGCATCTTCTTTTGTGATCTTGAACGGGATCAGACAATCCGGACGGAACTGCCTGTTTAATCTTTCTCTTACAAGTGAAGGTGAACCGCAGAATGCACAGAATGTAGCGGATGTGTTCTTTTCGGTAATAACGCGTGCTCCGCAGGAGCCGCAGACGATCTCATTTTTGTCGTTTTCATTTTCATCAGAAGAATCCTTATCGAAAACTCTTACCAACTCGATAAGTTCCAGTTTTTCCGGGCTGTAGGCATTTCCGCAGAAAGAGCAGGTAAGCGCCTGATCTTTGACCGAAAAAACAAGATTGCCGCCGCATCCCGGGCATTTTCCGGATACTGAATCTATGGACATGGTTTCCTCCTATGTATATCTCCATCAGTATTATACATTTTCGAAAAGGCGAATGTATATAAAAAAGCACAAAAATAGGCGCCTGCAGATCGCAAGCGCCTTGAAGTTTTCTTCTGTTAAGATCAGAGATCCTTAACTCCCTCGATAGCCTCGAGAATGCTCTCAGAAGATCTCTTGAGGGACTCGAGCTCGTTGTCGTAAAGCGGTACCTCGAGAACCTTCTCGACACCGTCTGCACCGATGATCGTAGGAACGTTCATGGAGCAACCGGAGATACCGTATTGACCTGTCAAAAGGGAACATACAGGACGAACTGTGTGCTCATCCTTAAGGAAGCTCTGAGCAAGAGCGGAAACGCTTACTGCGATACCGTTGTATGTAGCGCCCTTGAGCTTGATGATACGTGCACCGGAAGACTT
Source organism: Clostridiales bacterium (assembly GCA_017649645.1). Taxonomy (GTDB): domain Bacteria; phylum Bacillota; class Clostridia; order Saccharofermentanales; family Saccharofermentanaceae; genus Saccharofermentans. The sequence continues at coordinate 9,150 of JAGCGK010000161.1, forward strand.
TGTAAGCTCAGCGATCTCAGCCTTGTCAGCCTCTGTGAAGCTGATGCCGAGGCTCTTTGCATAAGCGTCAACCTGCATACCTGCGATGTGTGTCTGGCTCCATACAGGGAACTGTGACTCACCGTGCTCACCAAGGATGTAGCCGTGTACGTTACGAACGTCTACGTTGAGCTTCTGGCTCAAAAGGTGTCTGAAACGTGCAGAGTCAAGGTTTGTACCTGAACCGATAACGCGGTTAGCAGGAAGTCCGGACCACTTTGTGATCATGTATGTGATGATATCGCAAGGGTTGGATACAACGAGGATGTTACCTGTTGTGTAGTTCTGCATGATGGAATCAGTGATAGTGTGTGCAAGTGTAACGTTCTTCTTAGCAAGATCCAAACGTGTCTCGCCCGGTTTTCTCGGGATACCTGCAGTGATGATAATGAGATCGCAATCCTTACAATCTGAATAATCGCCAGCGTAAATATTCATATGTCCCAAGAAAGGAAGACCGTGGCTGATGTCGAGGACTTCACCAGTAGCCTTGTCCTTATTAACATCGATAAGGACCAATTCGGAACAGCGCTGCTGGAAAGCAAGTGCGAAAGCTATCGTTGCGCCAACCTGTCCGGCACCGATGATAGCAACCTTAGAACCTCTAACGGATTTCATAATAAACCTCCAAACTGAATAAACGGAAAATTGTCTGTATTTTACACACTTTTGAAAGGCGTTTCAATGAAACTTTCAAATAAACGACAATCTGACAACAAAAGCATAAAATATTGAATTGTTTTTGTATTTTTTTATAAGAGAATACTTATTTACATATGCATATATTAATGCGCGCGCAAATAATAAACATTATATGTACTTACGGTACTTTTAAGACCTCTCGAAAAAGTTTGGAAAAAGCTCAAAAAACCTCTTGCCAAAAGGCAGGGCAGGTGCTAAGATTATCGAGCCTTTGAAGAGCGCAAAAACGAGGTAAAAAAAACTTCGACAAAATCAAAAAATGTGCTTGACAGAAGAGAGCCTATCGGGTATTCTTAATAGGCACTTCGCGAGAAGGACACTTCTTAAAGAAGGCACGGATCTTGAAAATTGAATAGAATGCAAAACTTGAAAATAACGAGCCAAGTTCAATTCATTGAGTAATGA
>JAGCGK010000162.1 GCA_017649645.1 Clostridiales bacterium
AAGTTAGTTAACGACGTAGAACCAAAGGATAGAGATATCGCGATGGTATTCCAGAACTACGCTTTGTATCCGCACATGACAGTATTCGATAACATGGCTTTCGGTCTTAAGCTCCGTAAGGTTGAGCGTGGTGAGATCAAGCGTCGTGTTCAGGAAGCTGCTAAGATCCTCGAGATCGAGCACCTCCTCGACAGAAAGCCGAAGGCTCTCTCCGGTGGACAGAGACAGCGTGTTGCTTTGGGCCGTGCTATCGTTCGTGATCCTAAGGTATTCCTTATGGACGAGCCTCTCTCCAACTTGGACGCTAAGCTCCGTGTTCAGATGCGTGTTGAGATCACAAAGCTCCACCACAGACTTAAGACAACATTTATCTACGTTACACACGACCAGACAGAGGCTATGACAATGGGTACTCGTATCGTTGTTATGAAGGACGGCTTCATCCAGCAGGTTGACTCCCCAACGGAGCTCTACGATAACCCGGTTAACACATTCGTTGCAGGATTTATCGGTATGCCTCCTATGAACTTCATCAATGCTGTTGTTAACGTAGAGGGTTCTGATGTTTACATCTCATTCGAGAACATCTCCGTTAGACTCCCAGAGCGTTACGCTGTTGAGGAAGTTATGGAGCGCGATGGTCAGGAAGTTATCTTCGGTGTACGTCCTGAGGCTATCACAGACGAAGCAACATTCGTTTCCGATCACACAGATGCAGCTTTCTCTGCTGACGTAGACGTCGTGGAAATGCTCGGTGCTGAGACATATCTCTATGTTACAGTTAACGGCGCACTTCCACTCACATGTAGAGTTGACCCTACAACATCCCAGTCCAGAGTTGGTGAGGTTGTTGACCTCGCTATCGATACAAACCGTATCCACCTCTTCGACAAGGATACAGAGCAGAGCATCATTTCCTGATCTTTGTAAATCGAATAACTACGGAGGCTGCCAAACGGCAGCCTCTTTTTTTGTCTCCAAAAGGGGTGTTCGTATTTTTCCAACCTTTTTCTCAAACCTTGAGATCTGTCCCGTTCTTTTCTGAGCAGAGTCCGATCACCAAGGGTCTTTAAAAGGTTGGATTATTAATGTGCTCCGATTTTTTTCCAACCTTAAGTCGTATTCGTAAAATCTGAAAAATATAAATCCAACCTAAGGTTGTATTTATTTGAAGAAAACCTGTCCAAAAGGAACTTCGGATCAAGAAAAAGACGGGAACCGGAAGAAAATCCAACCCTGGGTCGGATTTCTGCTTAAGGCCTTTTGGATTTTTCCAACCTTAGGATAAATCCTTAAAATTCCATTTTTGCTTTCAAAACCCTAGGTTGGAAAAATGAAACAGGAAAGATCTTTTGATCAGTGGTACTATGAAGGACGAGAGAAGGAGGATATATTTATGTATTTCAGGTATTTGAAGAGGCAGTTCAGGGATCAGATGAGGGCGCATGCTCTGAATGATGATGACATAAGGCAGGCGTCATGCCAGATGAAGGCAAAGTCTAAGAAGAACTTCATTATCGGAATGGTATGTTATGCGGGATTTATCGTTTTGATGTTGGCGGCAGGGATATTTGAATACATGACAAAAACGGATTTTACCTTGAGCAGACTCATAGAGGTTATGGTGTTGTTGATCATTATAGGATTCGTGGCGGCATATATCCTGCCGGTCGGGTTACTGAAATTCCAGTTTAACAAAGAGCTTAAGAATACATATTCCCATCTTTACCACGAGTGCAAGCTCTGATCATGGAAAGGCTTTGAAAGATAGTGTTGTCTCCTAGGGACAGCACTATTTTGTATTGAAACTGAAACACTACCGTATTTGATTTATTTGGACAAAAAATATATCATTGAATATGTAAAAATATGCGTTATGCGGAAAGTGTGGTTTACCTATGGAAGAGATCAAAAAGTGTATGCGCCAGGCAAAAACAATCTTGTCTCAGAATGTGGGCGTTATGGATACCAACGGTCTTATCATTGCTTCTACTGATCCGGAATTGGAAGGCACAAATGATTCCTCTGTAAGAGCGGTCCTTATGTCTGATGATGCTTTCTCCAGTACAGCAGGAAGAACTTACATGAAGATCGCCATAGGTGAGCAGACCAAGTACATCATCTACATCGACGGTGTTGAGCCTGAGGTAAGAGTATACCTTGAGCTCTTGGCTGAGTGGATCAAGTCCGCCATCAAGGAAAGAGGCACAGATGCTGAGAAGGAGCTTTTCACAAAGAATGTTCTTCTCGAAAACGAGCTTCCTGGCGATATCCCTCTTAAGGCTAGAGGATTTAAGATCGATTACACTGTTCCGCGTTTTGTTATGGTAGTAAGAACTTCCAGAGAAGAAGGAAACGAGGCTTTGGAAGCTTTGCAGAACTTCTATTCTGATTCCGAAGTTGCAGATGTAATGGCAATGGATGAGAAGACATTGATCGTCATCATGAACGCAGATGTCGAAAACCAGGACGAGTACATTGATAACTCCAGCCGTGCGGTCCTCGACTGTCTTAATAACGAGTCCATCACAGCTTATGTAGGTATCGGTTCCGTAGTACCTCTTTTCCAGAACATCTCCAAGTCCTATAGAGACGCTATGCAGTCCCTCAAGATCGGAAGTGTTTTCGAAAAGAAGCAGTACATTACAAGATACGATAAGCTCGGCCTTGGCAGGATCATCTATCAGCTGCCGCCGACGCTTTGCCAGATGTTTATCGACGAGGTGTTCCCGAATGGTGCTTATGAGACACTTGATGAGGATACTTTGACGACTATTTGGAGCTTCTTCGCCAACAACCTTAACGGTAGTGAGACGAGCCGTGAGCTCTTTGTTCACAGAAATACGCTTGTTTACAGATTGGACAAGGTACAGAAGAATACAGGTTTGAACCTCAGGTCTTTTGAAGATGCGGTACTTTTCAAGATCGCGTCGATGGTACGTACTTACCTCGAGTACACAGAGTCGGGTAAGAACGACAATCTGATCAGATAAATTAAGGAACTTTTTTGGAATGATTCGATTTGACAGCGTCAAAAAGACGTACAAATCCGGAGTTGATGCCCTGAAGGGAATAAGCTTCGAGATCTTAGACGGCGAGTTCGTCTTTATTATCGGCAAGAGCGGATCCGGTAAGTCCACTCTTATGAAATGTATTACAAGAGAAGAGAGACCTTCCGAGGGAAGAGTCTTTATCGATAACTTCGACATATCCAATATGTCGAGAGCTCTGGTGCCTATCCTCAGAAGAGAGCTGGGTATGGTCTTCCAGGACTTCAGATTAATCCCTACTAAGACTGTAGCCGAGAACGTAGCCTTCGCAGGCGAGATCATCGGCATCAAAAAGGCAAGCCTTGATTCAACGGTTAACCTCGTGCTTAATATCGTTGGTATCAAGGACAAGGCTGACTGCTACCCTGAGGAACTGTCGGGCGGTGAGCAGCAGAGAGTAGCGATCGCGAGAGCTATGCTCAGTAATCCAAAGATAATCGTAGCTGATGAGCCGACAGGTAACCTTGACCCGGAGACATCGGAGAACATAATGGCGCTTCTGCTCGAGATCAATAAGGGCGGCACGACAGTTGTTGTCTGCACTCATGACAGTAACCTTGTTGATAAGATGAAAAAGCGTGTTATCGAGATCGAGCAGGG
>JAGCGK010000163.1 GCA_017649645.1 Clostridiales bacterium
AGGAAAGCCTCCTCAATCTGCTTTGTTTCCAAGCCGCAGGATGTCAGCATAACTCGCATAATAACAATGTCCTCCGTTAGTTTTGATGGTCGATTATTTCAAAAGTTAATTCTTCTTAAATAGTATATTGTTTACCTGCTCTGTGAGGTATAACTCCGTGTCTGTCTCTAACAGATTATAGCTGTCTATCACAGCTTTATCATGCATTTTCAGCACTTCCTCGTATCCGTAAGCCGTATCCTTCTTCTTTGGAAATCGTATTGAACTGTTAAAACTGCCTACATCCATGAGCCCATGTCTGCGGCAGATATCTATCCATTCATCCCTTGTATAAAACTTGATATGACCGTCTTTCTTAAGCCGCATGTAGTCGTCAACGAATCTTTCCGTATCACATTCATTAGGGCAGGGGTCTGATATGAACAGCATTCCGCCACTTTTCAAAACCCTGCTCGCCTCTCCGATACTATGCTCTATATCAGGGAAATGATGCAAAGCATATCTTGTTACAACCAGATCGAAAGATTTCTCTTCGAAAGGAAAATCAATCCCGTCATAACTTATAAACGACAGATTCTTTATCCCTTCAGAATCTGCCCTCGTGCGATTTGTTTCAAGAGCAGCATTCACGATATCCAGACCGATAACTTCACATCCGGGATTGTTCTTCGCGATAGGAAAAGAAAGATACCCGCTCCCGGTTCCAAGATCAAGGATTCTCATCCCCTCACTGATCTTTGCAAATTCAAGTATCTTATTAAGATGCTCTGAATCCTGAGTCTGCCTGTTATAGAATGTGCCCGCTGCGAAGCTTTCCTCAAAGCCATGACGTGTTGATTCGATACTCGTGGCAACGAGGAGATTTATCCAAAGTTCTGTTCGAGTCTTACTCTCACGCATCGATTTTATGACAAAAGCTTTTGGATCGGGATAAACAGTCAGGTCATCCTCTTCACCCTTATCAACACGCACCGGGAATGCAAGCTTCTCTTCATCTATCGAGAACCGGGCATCAACATCCGAACGGTTTCCTCTCGGGTCGAGGCGTATCCATTTATTGAATTCGTTCAAATAAACGCCAATCAAGCCGTGACATATATATACAGGATCAGTCTCATCATCGAGGATGAGCTTCTGATAACATAAGCCTGTCGGAACACCTTTACATCGAAGAAGTGCGGCAAGCAAATGAGACTTGGCATGACAGATACCGTGACCGATCTTCATAACATCGGAAGCACTGACTGCTATCTCATCTGCATTAATGTCAGCCGAATGCGGATAAGTGTCCCTTACGTACTCAAAGGCATGCCGGACAAAATCCGTTTCAGAGGAAGCCTCGTCAAAGAGCGTGTCCGCGAGAGCCTTGACCTCCGGCTTATTAAAGTCAATCACATCATCATATTTTAAATATATTTCTATGTTGTCTACGTAGGGGCTGACCATTTCTTTCCTCGGTTAAATCTGAAAGGTATTCATTAGGAAGCGGTGTCCTTGTTTGGAGTATATCTGCCTTGTAAGAGCTGTATAGCCTCATCAACGGTGATCGTCTTTGCGTAACGCGTTCCCCACATGAATTCGTTATAATACTTATAGGCGGTTTCCTTATCAAAATAGGGATTATCGTAGGTTGAGTTAGTGTAAGACGGAACAAATATATTGAAGCCTTTCTCGAATCCGCTCTTGATCGTCGCATCCATGCAATAGTCTGTAGATACACCGACTGCGATGATATCCTTTTCGTCCTTGGACCTCAGATATTCCGTTAATCCCGTCATAGGATGGAACGCACTGTTTACATTCTTTTCAAAGCACCTTTCACCGTCTCTCGGAGCAAACTCCTCGTATATCTCATAGTTTTCCGTAGATCTGTCAAGGTCAGTACCGGGGCCGTCATCGTGCTGTACATATACAACCTCGATATTGTTTTCTCTTGCCGTTGTGATCAACTGTTTAATATTCTTTCTTACCTTATCGAATGCATAAAGACTCGCGTCAAAACATCCCTTTTGCGTATCTACAACCAGCAGTATCATATATTTCTCCTTACCATAATAAAATATCTTCCGGTATAACTTACTAACACATCAGCCCAACAAATCTGAATTTGTCACTGCTTTAGCATTGCGCTGCCTTGTATATGATCAATATTCGTAGGATTGATTTACTTTCCTAAGTGCAGCTACATAATCGCAGCCTTTTTCTTTCACATTTTCCGGATTTATAGG
>JAGCGK010000017.1 GCA_017649645.1 Clostridiales bacterium
AGCACATAACGAGTTCCGGGACCGTCAAGGGTCCCGAAAGTCTCGATCGAATGTACTATTCCCGTCTGCATATCAGATCTTTGTATGGAATGTTCTGGAGATGACCTCTTCCTGCTGTTCTCTCGTGAGCTTGATGAAGTTTACGGCATAACCGGAAACACGGATCGTGAGCTGCGGATACTTTTCAGGATGGTCCATGGCATCGATCAATGTCTCTCTGTTAAGAACATTGACATTGATGTGATGTCCCTCTTCAAGAATGTAGTTATCAAGAAGTCCGTAGAGGTTCTCTTCTCTGGATCTCTCATCGATACCGAGAGCTGTCGGAACGATGGAGAATGTGTAGGAGATTCCGTCTTCTGCGTACTCATACGGAAGCTTACTTACGGAGAGCATGGAAGCTATAGAACCGTTAACGTCTCTTCCGTGCATCGGGTTGGCACCGGGAGCGAACGGCTCGCCTGCCTTACGTCCGTCAGGAGTAGATCCTGTCTTCTTACCGTAGACAACGTTGGATGTGATCGTAAGGATCGACATTGTATGACGAGCATTACGGTATGAAGGAACTTTCTTAAGCTTATTAATGAATCTTCTGGTGATATCAACTGCCAGATCATCTACACGAGGATCGTTGTTACCGAACTTAGGGAAATCGCCTTCGACAACATAATCGATAACCAGGTTCTCTTCGTTACGGATAGGCTTAACCTTTGCATACTTGATAGCGGAAAGCGAATCGGCAACAACGGAAAGACCTGCGATACCGCATGCCATCGTTCTGTCGATATCATCGTCATGCAATGCCATCTGGATCTTCTCGTAGCAGTACTTGTCGTGCATGTAGTGGATAACATTAAGAGTATTAACGTACAAAGCAGCAAGCCAGTCGAGGATAACGTCGTACTTACGCATAACGTCCTCGTAGTCAAGATATGTACCGCGGCATGCCAAAAGCTCAGGTCCGATCTGAAGACCGCTCTTCTCATCACGGCCGCCGTTGATAGCATAAAGAAGTGCCTTTGCAAGGTTAGCACGGGCACCGAAGTACTGCATCTGCTTACCGATGACCATAGCTGATACGCAGCAAGCGATACCGTAATCATCACCGAATCTCTTTCTCATGATACGGTCTGACTCGTACTGGATGGAGCATGTCTTGATGGACATCATAGCGCAGTATCTCTTGAAGTTCTCAGGAAGGTGTGTGCTCCAGAGAACTGTCATGTTAGGCTCAGGTGCAGGTCCCAGGTTGGTGAGTGTATGAAGGAATCTGTAGCTCATCTTCGTAACCATGTGACGGCCGTCAGCACCGATACCGCCGATGGACTCTGTTACCCAGTTAGGATCACCGGAGAACAGTTCGTCATAAGCAGGTGTACGAAGGAATCTGATGATACGAAGCTTCATGATGAAGTCATCAACGATCTCCTGGATCTCGGATTCCGTATAACGTCCCTCTTCGAGGTCGCGCTGTGCGTAGATATCAAGGAATGTGCTTACACGTCCGAGAGACATGGCTGCACCGTTCTGCTCCTTAACTGCTGCGAGGTAACCGAAGTATACCCACTGGAAAGCTTCCTTAGTATCTGTAGCAGGCTTGGAGATATCAAATCCGTAGGATTCGCCGAGTTTTTTGAGCTTGCCGAGAGCCTTGATCTGCTCAGCGTGCTCTTCTCTTTGTCTTATATAATCATCGCTCATGTAAGGATGATCGAAGTCATCCTTGGTGTTCATCTTCTCTTCGATGAGCTTATCAACACCATAAAGTGCGATACGTCTGTAGTCACCGATGATACGTCCTCTGCCGTATGCATCAGGAAGTCCCGTGATGATTCCGCTCTTACGGGCTGCTCTCATTGCAGGAGTATATACATCGAAAACACCGTCGTTATGTGTCTTTCTGTACTTGAAGATATCCTCGATCCTCGGATCCATCTCATAGTTATAAGCGTCGAGAGAATTCTTTACCATTCTCATGCCTCCGAAAGGCATTACCGCACGCTTCAAAGGAGCATCTGTCTGAAGACCTACGATTATCTCGTTATCCTTGTCGATATAACCCGGTGCATAAGCATCGATATCGGAGATAGTCTTTGTATCAACATCAAGGACTCCTCCCTTTTCACGCTCCTGATCCATCAGCTTGGAAAGCTTATCCCAGATCTTGAGTGTTCGCTCCGTAGGTGATGCGAGAAAACTCTCGTCACCGTCGTATGGCGTATAGTTACGCACGATAAAGTCACGAACATTGATGTGATTACTCCACTTACCTTCTGCAAATTCCTTCATTTCTGATTCCTCTTTCTACACACTTTATTTATCTAAACTCTACTTACTCAATTCTCTCAAAATCAGCAGGTCCGTGCTTACACAAAGGACATTCATAATCCTCCGGAAGCTCGTCGCCTTCATAAACATAACCGCAGATCTTACATACCCAGCCTTTTTTCTTCTCCTCATAGTTGCCCGGCTTCGGCTTTATGTGATCGAAGTAGTACTGGTACGTTACTGATCTTACATCAGAGAGCACCTTTGCTTCCGTAACCTCGGCAACGAAAACCGTATGTGTCTCATATTCCAATGTATCGATAACCTTAGCGGAGATGACCGCGTTGGTCGCCTTGGAATAATATGTAAGACCGTTCGCGGTCCTGAATTCTTTCTCGTCGGAAGTGAACTTATCTTGCTCCCTTCCGGATACAAAACCAAACTTCTTGAAGATATCGAAGTTGGCATCTTCAGTCAATACTGAAACATTGAATATTCCTGTCTCTTTAATGATCTGATTTGAAAGGTTGTTCTTGTTGACCGCGATAGAGATCCTTCCAGGCTGAGAAGTGATCTGTGTTACGGTGTTGATGATACAGCCGTTATCAAATGTTCCCCACTTAGTTGTAAGAACATAAAGACCATAGGAGATCTTGTTATATGCCTTGTCGTCAACTGAAGCTGTCGGAACCTCAACAGGAGTTTTCTCCTCTGCGGAAGAAACATCGATATCGGATGTCAGGGCATCAACGAGTGCATCAACGGATGCCATGTTGTCTTCCTTAAGAGAGGACTTGATCGTTACGCCCTGCTCGATGATCTCGCAGTTCTTGAGCTTGCTTAATTCTTCTCTCATGAGCTTGCCTGATGTAGGAGCCCAGGAACCGTTCTCGACGATAGCGATCTTACGCTTCTGGAGATTATGAGCAACGATATCGGAGATGCAGGCTTCCATCGATACGAAGATGCCTGCGTTATATGTTGTGGATGCAAATACGATGTGACTGTACCTGAAAGCAGCGGATACGATGTCGGATGCAGGCTTAACGGATACGTCGAACATGGTAACCGGGATGCCCTTATCGGAGATCTTGCTCGCGATTATCTCAGCCGTGTTCTCCGTGTTGCCGTAAACGGAAGCGTAGACGACCATGACACCCTTGATCTCAGGAGTATAAGAACTCCACAGATCGTACTTCTCGATGAAGTCCGACAGGTGCTTTCTCCATACGAAACCGTGCAGTGGGCAGATCATCTTGATGTCGAGAGTCGATGCCTTCTTAAGAACTGCCTGAACCTGAGGTCCGTACTTACCTACGATATTCGTGTAATATCTTCTGGCTTCGTTCAGGTAATCCTTCTCGAAGTCTACGAAGTCGGCAAAGATAGCACCGTTAAGCGCGCCGAATGAACCGAAAGCATCTGCAGAGAACAAGATCTTGTCTGTCTTTTCAAAGCTCATCATGACCTCAGGCCAGTGGACCATCGGAGCCATGACGAATGTGAGCTCGTGCTTGCCAAGGGATAAGGTATCGCCCTCTTTTACAACAACTGCTCTCGAGTCGATATCGAACTCGAAGAACTGCTTGATCATATTCTTGATCTTGTCATTACATACTATCTTTACGTCAGGATAACGGATCACCAGTTCCTGCATGGTAGCGGAATGGTCAGGCTCCATGTGGTGGACTACGAGGTAGTCAAGTTTCCTTCCGTTCAATGCGTGCTCAACGTTTTCGAAAAAGATCCTGGAAACAGCCTTGTCTACCGTATCGAAAACTGCCGTCTTCTCATCAAGAAGTACGTATGAGTTATAGGAAACGCCGTCAGGTACCGAGTATACTCCTTCAAACATTGCCAAACGTCTGTCATTAGCGCCTACCCAGATGAGGTCAGGTGTTATGTTCTTACAACAATGCATGGTGATCCTCCCAATTTGTAATCATTCTAAATTACATAATACTTCAAGATAATGATAATTGATACCCCAATATTATTAAAGAAGGATTTTGTTGGCATATTCACTAATAAAAAACAAAGTTTTTTACTTGCATTTTCCGAATCCCGTGCTTGTTATTTTTTTCGAAAAATACGGGCCGCCTCAGAATGCCTGAGACAGCCCGCCGTAAGATCTTAACAATCAACCAAATGTAGCTTTAAACTCCAGATAACAGCCTTCAACTATGTCTTCTGCGTCGATCTTGAGTGACAGTTCGTTAAGCTCGTCATAAGTCAGGGGGTCATTGGTCTTGACGTAATAACTGTCAAATTCCTGTTCGACTATGTGGAATCCGTACTTCTCACCGAGTTCTTCTATGTCCTCATACTCGGTTCCATCTACAGGATCGATGACCATCTTGTTCTTGACATATTCGATGTCCATAGGACTATTCTCGTATTCGTCTTCGTCGCTGACGCCATCTGCCTGTGAACTTGTAGGTACCGGCTCAACTATCGTTTCCTCGGTTGTGCCTTCTTCGGATTCCGAAGTTACTTCAACTTCTATATCTGTTGCTTTGCCTGTTGTTTCTTCTGAAATTACTGTTTCTTCTGTTTTTTTGGTTGTATTCTCCGTTACATAAGTCTCGCCGACCTCGGCATTACCGTTACATGCCGATATGGAGAATAATGTTGCCGCTATGATGAGCGCGCACAAGATCTTACCCGTTTTCATTGTTTGCCGTTAAACTTTGTCAGGATCAGAAGCCTCCTCCTTCGGCTTATTATCCTGAGCTTTTGTTTCCCCTTCCACTTTCTTCTGTTTTTCAGCTTCTATCAAAGCTCTTCTTTGTCTTTCACGTTCTTCTCTCTCAGCCACGTAACGCTCGTTTCTTATGCGTCTTTTCTTGTTGGCTCTCTTAATACTGAACACTATTACAAATACTATTATACCAATAATGAGCAATACCCACCACGATCTTACGAGGAAAAGTATGAGACCCTGAACGAATCCGAGGAAAGAACCCCATGATTCTTTTGCCGTTTTCTTGAATCTTGCAGAGAAGCTGTCATCTTTAGGTTCAGGTGTAGGCTCAGCAACTATCTCTTCTTCGCATACCTTGTGGATGGAGATCGTAATATATGAATAAGCGACATCGCCTTCGATGGTGCTCATCTGAGTCTTGATGTTTGCGATCGTCAAAGCGAGCGAACGAAGTTCCTTCTCGATAGAAAGAGCGATCGCATCATCTTCTGTCTCTTCGTATTTCTCGAGATAGCGTGCGTAGTCTGCTTCATAGATCTCGAGTTCAGACTTTAATGTTCCGTATACTGTTGTTACGTTATCAACAGATGAATTCTTGTTCCTTAAGATTCCCAGACCTTCTGCCGATGTTGTGAATGAATCATAGTATTCGGACGGGATCCTTATTGTAGCTGAATATGTGTAGTCCTTATCTTCTTCGTCCACGACATATTGTCCGGAATAGCCTGCTCCGTCAGACTGAGACTCGTATTCGATAAGTCCCCTGTACTCTTTTACCTTCTGCTTTAACGTGGATACTGCCCCTTCAAAATCCAGCGTATCGATAGTGATATTGCATCGATAGACGAGCATCTCCTTAGCAACATCTGCCTTGGTCCCCGAGTTGGAAAGATCGACACTTCCGCCGTCGCCTTCCATGGAATAATCCATGTCGATATCCCCGTTATACATCTCAGCTATGGCTTCCGTTGTCTCCATTGCATAAGTGTAATCACCATTTCCATCCGCCGTTTCATTACGGACACGGGTGGAAGATCCTGATGACTTGGAGCATCCTGCGAAAAATGTCAATGCGAAAAATGCGGCCAACAAAGCGGCCATAAACTTACGTTTCATGGTAACACCTCCTATGATTTCATGTTCCCTACTTCACTATATAAACGATCCTCCGTCTTATTTTGTTGCATCTCGAAAAAACTATCCGGTGTCAACATTTCAATATCGTAAGATTAGACACCCCTCTTGTAATGTAAATCGATAGAACGAAAAGTCCCCGGATTGTATGATGTAGTTACAAACCTCAGGAAGATATGATGAAAACCGGCCAGACCCCCAAGTCCGGCTACACCCTTTGTCAAAACGCCGCAAGCAACCCCTTGCGGTGTTTTTATGTTGTTTCCGATTTTTATATTGACACAACTATTCTACGCGTGTAGAATTAAGAAAAATATGAGAGGAGACCAAGAATGAAAGACAATTCTATCGGCGAGAGCGAATTCAAACTTATGGAACAAATATGGGATCATTCCCCTATATCATCAGGTGAGCTTTCCGATATCTGTGAGCAGATCCACGGATGGAAGAAAACGACCGTATATACAATGATAAAAAGACTGAGCGATAAAGGTTTTATCGCCAACAACAAGTCTATCATCACATATCTGGTAAGACGTGAAGAGGTACAACAGCAGCAGAGCGAGGAGATGGTTACCAAGAATTTCCAGGGTTCTCTCCCGAACTTCGTTAACTCCTTCCTTGGCAACGGCAACAAGAGTCTGAGCAAGGACGATGCCGCCAAGCTTATGGATATGATCGCAAAGCATACGGAAAAGTAAAGTTTTTATGGGCAACGTTTTCTTAAAGATCTTCGAGATGAGCATATCAGGAGGAATCGCGATATTGGCGGTCCTTCTGCTTCGTCTTGTCTTCAGGCGATTCCCGAAGAAGATACTTATATTATTCTGGCTCGCAGTAGCGATAAGACTCATAATTCCATTTAACCTGAGCACGCCTGCCAGCGTTCTTAATATAGGTCAGATCTTTACGAGAAACGAAGCAGTCGTTGAGGAAGTCGACGATCAGACCGGATCCGTGTCAACGGAAAAGAAATCCCTCAATGAAGATCACAGCATCAAGAGGATCGTTCAGTCAAATGTAACCGTCAAGGTGGCAAACAAGGCAACTCCTACCGTATCGGTCAAGGGTGTCCTTGCATCCGTCTGGCTGAGCGTAGCATTGGGTCTTTTTGTTTTCTTCTTTATCAGATATTTTAATTTCTATTCAAAAGCAAGATGGTGTTCACGTTCGTACGACGGAAAGTATTTCATGACCGAGATCGAGTCACCGTTCGTTATCGGATTCCTGTCGCCTAAGATATTCGTCCCGGTAATGATGAATGAAGACGAGAGAGAATACATCCTCAATCACGAGTGGACCCACATAAAGAACAAGGACGGTCTTACCAAGCTCATCTGCTATTTCATCCTCTGCATCCACTGGTTCAATCCACTGGTATGGCTCGCATATGTTATGCTTTGCGCAGATATGGAAATGAGAGTAGATGAAGAGACCACAAGTTCCTTTGATGCGGAACTTGTAAAGGAATACTGCATGTCCATCGTCCTTCACGCATCGGGGGCTCACAAGAGCACCACGTTCATGCAGAATACCGCATTCAGCGGATTCAGCTTAGGCGGAATGGAAGCGAAGCTTCGCGTCAAGAATCTTCTTACCGGCAGAAAGATCTCCAAGGTCCTTCAGGTCATAGTACTCATATTCGCACTTGCTGTCGTATTCCTTCTTTCTACGGCTTCATATGATTTCAACGGCAAGAAGACTAAAGCTTCTTCCAAAAAGAAGACTGTTGTCGAAGAAACTGAAGAAACAGAACCGTCCAAAAGAAAGAAGCTGGACGATGACGAGAGCCGTTTCGTAGATGTAACGACAGAATCTGCTGAACCTACAGAAGCAACTACAGAAGAATCGGAACCTGTTTTCCAGCTCTTCACTTCTGACGGAACATGGAATGAATCACAGAATGCCGCCAGAGAATTAAATTGTAATCTTGTATCCATCGATTCTGAAGAAGACTGGGATAAGGTCACTTCGTTGATCAGACAGTACGGTGTTACCGATTATATTTTCTATGTCGGTGCAACAAGAGGAGATGATGGCAAGTTCTACTGGCTTTCCGGCGAGGAAGTAAGTTCTTCTCACTGGCTCCCGGGTGAGCCTTCAGGCACAGGTCCGACCGATGACGGCAGGATCGTTGATGAGCCTTATGTTGCCATGTTCTATAAGGAATCCGATAATGAATTCTATCTGATGGATGTACCTGATGATATGCTGGATGCCGCTTCCAGTTACAAGGATCACATCGGCTGCATCGTTGAGGAATAACCCCACCCCCCACGTTAGACAATATTGACATTCATAATGCGCGCGAATAGAATTCCAATATAGGCGTTCTGCTTTTTTGGGGAGTAAGAAAAAGATAGATACCTTATGGAGGGTTGGTAATGAAGTCAAAAAAGGCAGCGAGGTTTGCCTCTGTTTTCCTTTCGGCATCAATAGCTGTTACGGTTGCTTCTTGCACTGTCGAATTTTCCGATGAAGAGAAAACTATCGGATCAGTAATGGAAACAATAACGGAAATACAGAAGGAAACTAATGCTCAGGAACAGGATTCTTCCTTAGACGATCAGAGCAACAATTCAAACGATGATCCCGATATCGATGACAGTGGAAATGATGTAAGCGACAACGCTAACATAACCGATGTGTCCGTTATCGACAATGCGGGTCAGTATTCCGGTACAGGAAACAGTGGTGCTTCCGGAAATGGAGGAGTAGTCATCATTACATCGGCGCCTGCTAATAAACCTGACAAGCCGAATAATCCGGCACAGGATAATAACGCGACCGGCAACAATGAATCCGACACAAATCCCGGAAAGAACGACACCGAAGAGCCTAAGAGTAGCGAATCGGCTACACCGACTCCTTCCAAAAAGGTCACTGCTACTCCGACGGCTACACCTACATCCAAGCCTACATCTAACCCTACATCCAAACCGACCACGCCTACTCCAGAGCCGTCACCTGCGGTGATCACAAGACAGAACTTTTCAGAAGAATTCGATCTGTCTGTAAAAGACGGATATTATACAGGCGGTTGGTATCTTAATTGGGAACTGGGTTTCACAGAAGTAAATCCGGGAGATAAAGAAGTCCTTATAACATATGGCGGTCAGGTCTTCCATCTGCCTATCACCTATAGTGAAGATCTGGGCGTGGTACTTGCCAATACTTTCCTGGTCAACCGTAACGGAACAAATTATATCTATGTCTGCGATACCGTCGGCAATGATCTCCACGACACAAATATCTATAAGATAGACGGAAATGCTGTCGTTTATGTAGGAACAGTCACGATGCTCAGCTTCGTCGATATCCCTTCACCTGATTCCTTCTACGGACGTGAATGGGGCGGAATGGGTCTTATGTACTCTCACAGAGAATTCAGAGTCGGAGATGACGGTATTCCGGAACCTGTAAGCGATGTGCGCACATTTGAATCTCTGACAAATAAGCTCGCTTTCAACATCGATCTGAACGGATATGTCATCAAGGACGGCGTCGTAACGAATGAGGCCGCAACCCTCCCTCACTATTCTTTCGCAACTTTGCTGGAGACTGACGGCAGTACTTATCTGGATGTCATTGACGGGAACGGTACAACGATCAGATTGGATTTCAAGGAAATATATCAGAATCACTATGACACCTGGAAGGTTGATCTGTTCTACAATGCCATCGGCGAACTGCTCTATGACTGGAAAGATCCGTGGGAATGATCAAACACAGAAAAAACAACAAAGGGGAGCCTCTTCTCCCCTTTTTTATTCTCGAAAACCCCTGCAGCAGCGCGCTTTTAAAACTTTCTCGAAAATATTTCTACAAATGTAGAAAAAAGTGTTGACAAATTAATTCTACGATTGTAGAATTGCCTTGTAAGTGAGAGGGGTACTCAAAACAAATACAAAGACTTAACTTACATAACTGATGGTTTTTAATGGAGGTTTATTATGAAAGCTAAATATTTTGCATCCGTTCTTCTCGCAGCATCGATCGCTCTGGCATCATCCGCATGCGCTGTCGAATTCTCGGATCAGAACGGCACAGTCGACAAGGTAGCCAATGCACTCGCCAGTGACGCCGCTGAGGCAGAAGATGCACAAGCAAGCGAAGAAAAAGAACAAAAGAGCTCGCTCGATCCTATTACAACAGATTCCGCAGAGGCAACTGACGATACAGATGCAAAAAATACTGAAGAAACATCCTCATCTGATGTTGAGATCGACGATAAGAAAAGCACAGAAGAAACATCTGCAGAGACAACACCCGAGACAGTTAGGACCATTATCAAGGAAGATACATGTATCGAATTCGATTACGCCGGCGATCAGACCTATACGCTTAACTGCAATCACGGAGATTTCAAGGTAGAACCTGGAAATAATAACGACATCCTCATCACTCTCAACAGCAAGAGTTTTGAACTGCCTATATCATGGGACGGCACACAGGTCTGGCCATATGGCGTAGTCTATGTACAAAGAGACGGAAATGAATATCTCTATGTCGGAAGTTCTCTCGATACAGAACAAGGATTCCATCATGACCTCAATGTATATAAGATCTCCGGAAACGAAGTCACATTTGTAGACCATACAAACGGACTGTCCGTAATCTCACAGTGGATGGAAGACCCTGCATGTTTCGTATGTTCTATGTTGGATTCAGAAGAGAACGGTTTTGATATTCGCGGATTGTATGAGGTAGGTCCTGACGGAATGCCAATGCTGATGGATGATGATCAGTGGTTCTTCGATGTCTGTGATGCCGTATCATTCCCTGAAGAAGTCTCAGGTTACGTAATCGTCAGTGAAACTGTGACAAGCGACACAGCATCTGTCTCTCCTGATGAATATGTCCGCCTGGTCGGAACAGACGGTATAACTTATCTGGATATCGAGACCAAAGCAGGCGAACGCATCCGCCTCGACTGGACATCTATCTTCAAGTCATACGAAGGTAAGAATTACTACCACTATATCGCACAAGCAGTCATTGACAACATCGATGACAGGATCCCTTGCTATGATTTTTAATCGTTCATACACAATCCAATCTAACCCTTTGGGGAGCGTCAGCTCCCCTTTTTATTTGCTCGAAAACGCCTGCCGCAAAGGAGTTTCATAACTTTTTCGATAAATTTTCTACAAATGTAGAAAAAAGTATTGACAAATGTTTTCTACACTTGTAGAATTGCTTTGTAAGTCAGATAAAGATGCTTATTCCGGAACAAGCAATACAACTTATAGATTAAATAGTTTTCTATGGAGGAATATTAAAATGAAAGCTAACAAGATCATCAAAGCAGCATCTGTTGTACTTACAGCATCAATCGCATTCATGGCAGCAGGCTGCACCGTTGAGGTTAAGGACGAAGGTAACGCAATAGGACGCATCATCGAAGCTGCAGAAAAGTCAAACATCTCCGATAGCGGAATCACGATCCAGACACAGGCAGATTCCACGGCTGACTCAGCAACAGACGCGGAAACAGTTCCTACAGAGGGATTGGTATCAGAAGAAAAGAATGTACAGACCGAAGAAACATCCAAGGGCGTTGTAGAGATCGATAACAAGGACAAGACATTTATCACGATCGAGCCGACTACAACAGAAAACCTTCTCGAGAATAAGACAAAACCATCTGAGACAACTGTCGCAGAGACAACAGCAAGTGAGACAACTACTCCTACAACAACACCTACAGCTGCTCCTACAAAAGCACCTGAAGACATCTTTGCAGCACTTAAGGCAGATACAAAGAAGAACTACGCTAAGCGTTTCGATTTCTATAAGGACGGCAAAGAAGGCTGGTAC
>JAGCGK010000164.1 GCA_017649645.1 Clostridiales bacterium
GGACTTTTTCTATGTTCTCAAAGATGTTGAACCTAACATAAGGCATACCTGGGACGTAAGGATCCTGACTCACGGAATTGCTCAGACATTCATCGACGTGAATCACGCTCACATCACTCTGGAAGGTCAGAGAATGTTTGCGGATGAAACCTTCGACGGATTTGTCGAAGCTCGTGACAATCTCATCCTTGAGGCTATCGGAGGGCTCAAACTTGTTTCGATCTCCGATGAAGCTCTGGTCAATGTTGCTTCGATTATTGAAAACGATGCACTTGATGACCTCGCTCTCCTGGATCTCGGAAGTATGCAGATCGAGCAGCTGTCGGAGGGTACCGGAGTCCTCGCTCCGCATATCTATCTCGAAGGTGGTTTCTTTATTGCCACTGAGGGCGATGACCTGCTCTGCACAGAAGACGATATAAGATTGATTACTGAATAATGGGAGGTATTAATAATGCCTGATGACAAGATAAAGATATCGGCTCTGCCGAGTGCGTTGTCTTTAAATAACACGGATGTTTTCCCTGTCGTTCAGGGTATGGATGGAGACAACAAGGTGACCAGTAAGGCTGCCTTGACTGTCCTCGCTGCTCATATTCTCGAAGTGATGCAGTATAACAACCTTGACACGGCCAACAAGACAATAGTCGATGCGATCAACTCAGTTCTCGACAATCTTGCGGACGAGTATGACGAGTCTTTGACATACTCGGTCGGTGATTGTGTGCAGCATAACGGTCTCTTGTATCAGTGCAACACTGCGATCACGACAGCCGAACAGTGGGATCCTACACACTGGACTCAGATCAAGGCTGTTGACGTTGGCTCCGGTGGTGGCGGTGGTGGTCTTCCGTCCGATGTTATCGCTCCGGATTATGACAGCTCCCAGACATACGAGGTCGGTGACTATGTCATGCACGAGGATCAGCTGTATGTGTGCAACACTGCGATCACGACAGCTGAAGCCTGGACAGCTGATCACTGGACTCTGACAGATGTTGAAGCAGAGCTCAAGAAGAAAGCTGATGCGTTGAACACATATACGAAAGCCCAGACGGACGCTCTCGTGAATGGTTTAATCGATGACGCTGCAGCTGCAAATAATAAGACTTTTTCGAGCAATAAAATAAAATCAATAACGGATTTAAAAGCTGATAAAAGCGAGCTCACAACTGAAATTGAAGGTTACCAAAAGTTTATTTATAAGGACTTAACCGTCTTGTCTACTCTGACAAAAAACAAATATGCAGAAATGCAGGGTGGTTATGTTCAAATTAGCAACAGTGCAAATTACAAATATGCAGTTATTGACATTGTTGAAGGTAAAACATACAACACGACAGGGGTAAATGTCTATGATATGCGTCCGATGATTTTTACTAATGACGCTGGACAAATTCTCTTTTATTTACCTACACAAAGAAAAACAACTGCCGAATATGTAACGGTCGAAGCGGTAGCTCCGGCAGGTGCGACAAAGTTGTATGTAAACGGAAGAATTAACGATGAGATCATCATAAAAGAAAAAGGTGTCTTTTTTGAGCTAGAGGGTGCTGATAATCAGGGAGTTAATGTTGAAATCAACAAGAACGAAACTCTAGACACAATTATAACCACTTTCAGAGGAGGAACAGTACGACAAAAGCTCGAAGTATTCAATAACACAGATCAGCCTAATAATGCAATCCTTCCAGCAGCGGTCGAGGTGTTTGTTGATAATGCCTGGAAGACGATTGTTAACAACGAGGATGATAATTGTCCTGTGCAGCTAATGAGTGGATATATCGGAGCCGGACACGGTTACGCAAAAGCTCGCAAGATTACATTAACATCACACGGAAAGACTTATGCTGATATAGGAAGCAAATGGCAGCTGAACAGTTCAACTCCACATTATTGGTACATCGTTCGCATTATAGACAATAATAATCTTGTTATGCTTGGCGAAAATGTGTCAACAAATAGTTATGACACAACATCCTGGACTGATGGTGACACGTTTACTCATGTCGAAGGTGGAACACATACAGACTTAATAACAGGATTTTCAAGCGAATCTTATTTGATTGCTCCTCTTGATAAAAACCACATCAAAAAAGTAATGCTTGACGGAGTTGAAGAGGTAAATAACAACGGTTATTACAACGCCAAGACGTTTGTTGACATTATCGAAGAATATGGAATCGTTAATCCTCAAAGTATTGTTCCTGAAATCTTGGGAAATATGCCTGTCGGTGGTTACACCGAAAACCCTGAAATAAACACAGGAAATCCATTCATTCATTTCAGTAATATTTACAGGATATTGAATGACGGAACGATGCTCTTGTTTTCTCAGCTTGATAATGATGCTCAAATTAGTTTATCTTATTGGGGTGGGACTCAATACGCACAGAAAGCCAGTGCTACGGTTTTCGGTGGTGGGTTATATAGATATGTTCCGAAACTCTTGGAAGTCGATGGACATGATCTACGAATCCCATTTAATATGAGTAATTGGAATTTCTCGATAGATGCAACTAAGACATATTGGGAAGAAGCTGACAATCCTCCCGACAGATTGATTCATCTTTATACAGACAACTCCAATATATATAAAGCAGGTTATTCTGTTGGATATCTTCCTGTTGCTTATGGTAAGGCCGAAAACAGAAAGAATAACATCGGAAATGCGATGACGTTGTATAGTACAAAAAAAGCCTATCCGCATCTAGTCGACAGAGTAGGTTTAAATTATAACGATTGGAGCTCGTTCACACCTTTCCAGTGTGTCGCATTTAGAAAACCGGTTCTTGATGTTGCCAATGTTCACACCGACGCATATTTCATTCCATACGGTGAAAAGTGCTATCTATATGCTGATTATCACGCAATTTCAGACGATAGAATCAAAGTGCCGAGCGAGTATGTTGGCAAACCTATAACCATTATTGAGAAATCAAGTAATGTTACGGTTTATGGGACTGTTGCAACTGATGAGATCAGAATAAGGGTTTCCACGGCTTCTCCGATGTATGGTTATGCAGTTATACAGATTGGATAAAACACTTTAGGGACGAGTAATCGCCCTTTTTTCAAGGAGAATTACTATGATAATCGATAAATCACGTCAGTTTGGATATGCAGCTCCGAAGCTTCCTAAGTTCAAGGGCCACGTTAAAATAACACTGCACAACTGCAGGACCGGAAAGAACGAAGTCATCGAGGGCGAGAATATCGTCACACACGCAGTCAGAGACATCCTGGCTGCGAATTACCTCGGAGCCGTTGACTATGGAAAAATCTTTGGCTCAGACGGTCTCTGGAAGAAGTGGTTCGGAGGAGTCCTTTTATATGAACAGGCTCATCCGACGGAAACTGTCGGAGGAGTCCAGGTCTTGAATCCTGATGACTATTATCCGAGAGGTGATAACGTCAGCCATGTATTTGCTCATGCAGGACAGAATAGTGTGGATTCACTTCACGATGACGATCTCACACGAGGCAATCCGGTGTCAGCTGCTTTCGTTCAGACAGAAGACACGGTCAAGCAGGTCTGGGAATGGGGATCGATTCGAGGTAATGTTCCGGACGGTCGATTCATTAGAGCTCTGAGCCTTACACATTCGGATGTTGGAGATGCTGGTCTTGGTTCAGATACTTACGCATTTCAGAATTTTAATCCGCTTGAGAGTATTGCAGTTTCAAGTTTACCTGCAGGTGTTCAAGGTCTTAACGGTGGAGACAATATTGCTGCTCAGTACGATGATTCACACGGCTTATATTTTCATATAGGCGAACCTGCTGATTATTACGGTGGCCATATCGGATTCGAGACACAGAAGATTTCTGTATATATCAGAAAAATGGCTTTCTTTAAAGCAGGTCTGTATGATACACAGAACGGAAAGCTTGACTATCAGAAGACTATAACAGTCACAACCTCAACAACATTCTTTTGTAATCCGAGTTATTACTTTGATTACACGACGAAGAGATTGTGGTTATTCACTAATGTTACAGCAATCACAAACAGAGGAAGACCGTCTTCTTACAGCACGAGTGTCATTTCTTATTCTGTTCTCGACCTGTCTGATCTGGATAACGTGACAGAATATGCACACGGCACGATCACGAGTGACACGAGTAATATAGCGATGCTTTGTGCAAGCTGTAATGACAGTAATGACTGGAGCAATTCAAGAAGATGGTTCTATAACATCATGAAGATCGGTGATTATTTCTATTTCCCGACTTCAAACGGTTGGTCTGGTTCACCTGAAGGTGCCGGTACCTGGTACATGAACTGCACCGGATATAAGAAGATCAATTTCACAAACCAGGCAGATCAAGCTTCGATTCCGTTCCTGACTGCTAAAGACATCTTTACTCCGTCGATCGGTGGAGGTGGAATCATTATCAATTCGGGAAGAGTTGTAAATGGAAATTCCGGATATACATGTCTCGATCAGTACACACCTCCGGCCGGTGGTGGTACCGTTGACACGACAAGATGTTTCTGTCAGCCGAACAAGCCCAGCTCACTTCTCACAACGATCGGCAATATGCCGAATAACACAGCAACGAGATATATCTTCGCCAATAAGATGCTCAACACGACGCTGTTTAATCTTCCTAATCCGGTACAAAAGACAAGCTCACAGTCGATGACGGTCGAGTACACGATCCAGGAGGTTCACGGAGGTGATGAGTCATGAAGGAATTAGTTTTAGCTCTGCTGGCTTCAGGAGGCTTATTTTCTACGATTCAGTTCTTCATCACTTTCGGGTTCTCCCGGAAGGACAAGACGAAGGAGATCGAAAAAGAACTGAAGACAATCAAGGAAGATCAGCAGGAAGGATTCAAGAAGCTGAACACAAAGGTCGACTACAATGCTGCAGTCTTAGCCAGGACTCACATCTTACGCTTCAATGACGAGATCATGAACGGAATGAAGCACAGCCGTGAATACTGGAGACAGCAGCTCGATGACTGCGACACTTATGAGGAGTTCTGCAAGGAAAATCCCGATTTTAAGAACTCTTACACGGAGATCGCAGATAAGAACATCAAGACCACTTTTGAAAGACTCATGAATGAAGGAAAGCTTTAAGGGAGAATTATTATGAAGCATGACGTAGTCTTTATATTAAGAAATGACTATGACGGAGAAGAGCTGAAATATGCTCTTCGCTCCGTCTGTCTTAACTTCCCATTTAGGAAGATCGTTTTCGTCGGTGGATGTCCTAAAGACATCAAACCCGACATCTATATCCCTGACGTTCAGGAAGGAACAACAAAGTGGGCCAGAGCTAATCACTCAATTAAGCTTGCACTCAGCCGTGATGATCTGACAGAAGACATCTGGATCTTTAACGATGACTTTTTCATTATGGACAGAGTGACAGAGGACGTTAATTACTTCAACGGAACACTTGAAAAGAGAGTGATTGATCTCAAGAAAAAGAATCCGAGTGGTTCAAATTACATCCGATATATGGATGTTATGAGAAACCAGCTTGTGAGCATGAATAAAGATACTCTAAGCTTCGCTCTTCATGTTCCATTCCTTATAAACAGGGTAAAGGCTTTGGAACTTTATGAGAAGTTCCCTAATCTGAAGATGTTCCGCAGCTTATACGGAAACTACTTCGAGATTGATTGTAAGTTTATGAAGGACTGCAAGGTATATGACCTGCAGACTATTCCTGACACACCTTACATTTCAACAACTGACGCAGCGTTCAAAGAGGGCAAGGTCGGAAAGTTCTTGAGAAAGTATTTCGGTAATCCCTCTCAGTACGAAATAAATCAATTAAGAATCGATACCAGAGAAAGGTTCGATGAGGAAGGAGAAATAAGATATGAAAGTTAGTAATCGCACTTATGATGTCATCAAGTTTATTGCTCTGTTGGTCGCTCCGATCTGCACATTCTTTGCAGCTCTGGTGGAGATCTGGGGGATCCCTTATGGACCTCAGATCGTTGCGACGATCGCAGCACTCGACACGCTTCTCGGTGCTGTCGTAATCATTTTGAAGAACATCTACGAAAAGAGCTTAAAGGGTGGTGAAGACAATGGCTGAGAAGAAGACAACGACGAAGAAGGATCCTGCAGA
>JAGCGK010000165.1 GCA_017649645.1 Clostridiales bacterium
AAAAAAGTATTCACCAACATCATGAAAAGTTACGAGCCTTACGGTCTTTTCGTTGAGGATCTGACAGAGGCTGAATACGGTCTTACTGATGACAAAGGCCACTTCATCATCGGCTTCGGCTTAGAGGAATATATCCATCTTCTGGATCTTTCCGAGGGCATCGATATTATTCCCGAGGACGGTCTTGACGGCGGCGGAACTCAGGGTCAGCTCTTTAACGCTTACACAAAAGTAGTCGGCATCTACCTCAGAGGCAACCAGATCGCTATAGTCTCTTTCACTTCCACAATGGACGACGAGTCCGTCATCACTGAACTCGCTTCGGAGATGGACCTGGAAGATCCTTTCAAAGTGAAGAGCAGTTCCGACGTCCTGGAGCTTCTCATCGAGAGATAATAGCCTTATCCTACTTCGCCTAAGCCCTGTTTTGTGGTACTATAAGAGGGTAAGTCTTTGGGCAAAGGAATTACGTAATGATCGATTTCTATAACGCATTTATTTCATACAGGCATGCACCGCTCGATATGAAAATAGCCGAGCACGTCCAGCGTAAACTGGAGCACTTTCATGTGCCTCATAATCTTCGAAAAAAACTGAAGCACAAGAAGATCTCCCGCATCTTCAGGGACAAGGATGAACTCCCCATAACAAGCAATCTCTCGGACACGATCACTGATGCTCTCGAAAAAGCGGAGTATCTCATCGTTATCTGCTCCACCAACACCAAAGAATCGGAGTGGGTCAGAAGAGAGATAAAGACTTTTCTTAAGACACATACCCGTGACAAGATCCTGACGGTTCTTTGTGACGGTGAACCATACGATGTGATCCCTGAGGAGATCCTTTTCCAGGAACAGGAAGTAACGGACGAGAACGGCGATTCCCACACGGTCAAAGTTCCTCTCGAACCGTTGTCATGTGATTACAGACTGCCCATGAAAGCCGCAGACAGGGAAGAGCTCCCGCGTCTGGCATCGGCCTTGCTAGGCTGCTCCTATGATGAACTTCAAAGACGAAGAAGACAGTACAGGATCAGACGTGCAGCTGCTGTCGTCGGTATCATATTCGCAGCATTAGCTGTTTTCGGATTATATAT
Source organism: Clostridiales bacterium (assembly GCA_017649645.1). Lineage (GTDB taxonomy): Bacteria > Bacillota > Clostridia > Saccharofermentanales > Saccharofermentanaceae > Saccharofermentans. Next base: position 1,097 of record JAGCGK010000165.1, read on the forward strand.
GATCCGCGCCAACAGGCTGATCAACCAAAACCTCATAAAGTCTCTCGAGAGTAAATCCATTTATCTGTCGAGCGAATCTGATCGACTGTTTTCGGAAGGAAAAAGATTAGATGCGCTCCAGATCGCGCTTCAGGCCTTGCCGAAGAATTCGAAGGACAAGATGCCTGTTACCGCACAGGCGATGCGGGCGATCACGGAATCGACCTATGCCTATAAGACTTGTAGTGGAGCTTCTTTTGACGCGATCTGGAACTTCAAGTCAAAGGGCATCATCCAGCAGTTTCTTCTGTCTCCTGAAAACGGATATCTCGCCACTTTGGACAACCTGGGTTATATTACGTGTCTGGATACAAGTGAGAGAAAGACCGTTTTCGAGCTCGACGGAGAGGGAGAAGCGATAAAGATCATTTTCACCAGCGAGAAGAGGCTCCTTGTCATATACAGAAATAAACTGGTGTCATATTCAACGAGTGACGGCAAGGCCAAGTGGACATACGACATGTACTCACCGATGTTTGATGACGGGGAAGTCGTCCTGTCCGACGGCAAGTTGTATTTTGAGGGCGAACCGGGGATCCTGACCATCCTGTCTGCCAAGGACGGCAGTGTGTTAGAGTCAAGAGATGTCAACGGTTCTTCGTTCTCTATGTTTTCCATGAGGCGTCTGGCGGTCTCTGACGACGGCAGGAAGATTGCCTATGCGGATTCCTCTGACCCGATAAGCTTTGATACCATCTGTATTTACGATCTGGACAAAGGTGAACTCATTAAGCAGTCAGCCGATGTCGTGGATGTGTTCGGACTGTTCTTTGCGGACAACGAACACCTGATGCTGGTCTCTCCAAAAGATATGTTCAGTTCGTCTACACAGATGGGAGACTATACCTTTGTCGGAACCACGTTTATGCAGATCAGCTGCTTTGATTCCTCGTTAAATGAAGTTTGGTCAGATGAATTCAGTTACGAGGATGTATCCACAACGAGAGATTTTCTGATCCTTCCTTCCCGCAATGCAGTTGTCTATTACATAGGTAATACCGCCATGGTCTATGACATAGATACGGGTGAGATCATTCACACGTATAAGACAGGCAGCTCCATAGTCGATCTCAGTGACAATGACGGAGATGGCATGCCGATGATGATAACCAGGGACGGAAGAGTCGTCTATTCGATGAATCAGGATAACAATGCGCTGGCATTTATCGAAGCTTTAAAGACCGATATATCACAGGCAAGTGTAGGTGGAGGAATATATTCGGTTACGGATAACGGAACCGACGTGATCTTCTATAACATCTATAATCAGGATGATGAGTGGGTGCCTCTGTCAGATGACGAGGATTTTTCTACGGGATCGACCTATCAGTTCTGGGATCATGATGACAAGCATCTGGCGATCATAGCATATGACTCCGGTGAGACCAGGATGAGGCTTACCGTGGTCGATCTGGAGAGCGGTGAGTTGGATTTTCAGACCTTTATCGACGGGGAAACGCTGATGATCAATTCTGCCGTATATGTGATGGACGACAGGATCATCGTGCTCAATTCTCCTAATGTTTACGAGATAGACCTGAAGACGGAAAAGGTCGAGAAGAAAGACCTGACCATCGGAAACACCGCCACGATCGGAGATGACAGGATCTTTGACTGTACTGTAGATATAGACGGTAACCTCATCGTTAAGGTGATCGATCTTGAGAATTACAAGACAAAAGAGTTCACGAATAAGAACATTGACGGATTTATTTCAGGTGTGCCGTCTTATTTGAAGGAACTGAACACTCTCATTGTTCCCGTTGATGAGAGTATTTATGTCCTCGATCTCGACAAAGGTTCGTTCAGGGTCATAGAAATGCCGGAGAATATATTATTCAACGGAGCTTATGCTGTAACGGACGAAAAAGGCTCCAAGATCCTTCTGTCAAATGAGCGGTATGTTGTCGTTTATGACGATTCATGGAAGGAACTGTATAACATGAGTTTCGGCGATCTTGAACTGAACGGAGCAATTTTCAAGGATGACACCTTGTACGTTACGACTGAGGATTACCTCGTGACCTACGATGCGGAGACCGGTGGATACGAGAACCGGTATGAGATATCCTCCTTGGAGTATTCAGGGACGGAGATAACTTTTGATGAAGAGGACAATCTGATGTATATCCAATCCTACGATCAGTTGGATATTGTCGATATAGAAACAATGTATGAGATCACGCGTGTTGACAATGCTTACATGTACGATTTCAATTCGGAGCGATTTTATACTTTTTCGTATAAGTTTTCCGATACCTGCACTCCGGGATACTTTGAACGTTACACTCTGGAGGAGCTTATAGAGAAGGCGAAGAAGATCCTTAACGGGGAACCGATCGCTCAGGAATACATAGTAAAATACGGCCTGTGACATTCGTCACACGGCCGTTTTTCTTTTATCGGATAAATGCTGTCATGCCGGTTTATAGAACTTATCAAACAGTCTGCCGTTCACGATGTAGATATCGTGCTCGTCATCGGCCCTCACTACAATGTAATCGCCGACCTGTCCCAGATAATACTTATCCTCTGTCCAGGCAGTAAACACCTTGACCGGCTGCTCGAGTTGCTTTGCATAGATGAACGAATTACCCGTCGACAGGACTGTCTTGGCATATTGGAGTATCTTCTTGATCTCACCCGTCTCGGTATTCTTGATCCTCGGCTCGTATTCGAAAGTCCTGTTATAAACAAAATTCGTGAGCTGATAACTCCTTATGAGTTTCTCTGCCTTGATCGGATATATCTCGCCCTCGACACCGATCATGATAAAAGAATCCTCGTCGACGATCGTATCCACGTCGCCTTCAAGAGTCCTTATATTGATCGGAGTTCCGACCGGGAACACATCCGTAAGCCTCACGGTACCGAGAGACTGTGTGAGCTTATCATATCTCTTCATCTTCGTTATATCGAGAGTCGTATTCTTCGCATATATGATGAGGTATTTCTCGTAATACAAGCTAAGCCTCTCTTCCAGGAGCTCCTTGGCAGGCTTTGTCAAAAGCTCCGGTCTGAGCGCTCCGCCGGCCTTCAGTATATGACCGCCTCCGCCTCCGAATCCGTCAGCAAGGAACGCCGCGAGCTCGTTGGCGTGCACTTCCTTCGTGCAGCTCCTGACAGAGAACTTGACCTCATACGGGCTCACGTAAAAAGCAAGGCACACATCGACATTTTCCGTCTCCAGCGCAAAATCGCTTATAACTCCCAAAATGCACGGATCGCACGGCTCCGCCTCTATGATCAGGCACTTATCGGTCTCATGATACTCATAATTCAGGATCGCCTTTCCGGTGATCTGAAGTTCGTTCAGCGACAGGTTGGAATTGACCATAGCCGTAATTATGCTCTTGTTCACGATCAGTTCGTCCATCATATCCCTATCCAGCGGATGTGATACCTCCGACAGTCTGTTCGTATCCGTGAAAAGCCCATAGAACAGCGCCGTCGCCAAAACCTTTTTCTCGTTCGGGTTCAGTCCCTCTTCTTTGAGCATGCTCCAGCACACCGTCGCGCAGCTGCCCACATTACTCCTGATATTCGACATCGCCGGGAGCGCCACCGTCACCTGATGGTGGTCGATGATGGCAACCTTCTTCGCCTTCGTTTCCGTCACGTTCTTCTGCCCGTACTGGCAGTCCACCGTGATCAGCAGATCCGGCTCTTCCTCCAACTCAGGCACATACTCCACAGGCACCTCAAGTTCCTCGAGCATGATCAGGAGATTGCTCTTTGAGATCTTGTTTCTGCCTCTGTAGATGAACCTTGCATCCTTACCGTTCTTCTCGAAAAACCACTTTATCGCGTACCCGGAAGCCAGCGCATCCGCATCCGGATTATCGTGGCACTGGATCACGATGTTCTCGTACTCCAAAAGATCCTTCAATTCCATTTTTATCTACCCCTTAAATGTTTATTCCTCAACAGTTTACCAAAAATCCAACCTAAACGCACAACAAATCTTTCTTCACATTCATCCAAATCATTTTTCCATCCTAAAGAGGAGGCCAAACAGGGCCTTTGTCTGTATTCCGACAATAATCACCCATAAAAATCCAACCTTAAGTTGAAAAAGAAAATCTTAAAAAAAATAAAATCCAACCTGAGGTTGGAAAAAGACAGATGCACATTTTCAAAAATCCAACCATAGGGTTGGAAAAAGCATTTTTCCTTGCTTTTAAGGGTGTTTCTGCCGGGAATCGACCTTTTTAACAAGAATAAATCCAACCTTAGGTTGAGCATCCAAAATCCATTTTTTAAAAATCCAACCTAAGGTTGGAAATAGATCTATCGCAAATTAAGGAGGTGTATTGTCGAGAATTAGTACTTGCCTTATGTGATAAAATCCATACAATTGAAACTGACGGATGGAACGGGGATATATAATTTAGATACATTCAAATAGATATTTTTAGTTTTTTCCGCAACAGAAAACATATTAAACTCATGGACTATTTTGTATTGAAAAGGAGGACATAATATGAAAGACATGAGAAAGATCTTGGCACTTATCATTGCTCTTGCAATGGTATTTGGAATGGCATCCTGCTCATCAACAAAGAGCGAGAAAGACAAAAAGGATAACAAGAAGACTGAGGAAGAGGAAGACGAGGACGAGGACGTCGAGGATTCCGATGACGAAGACGAAGATGATGAGGATGAGGACGACGAAGACGACGAGGATGACGAGGACGAGACTGAAGCTACTACAACAACAGTAGAGACAGAGGAGACTGAGGACACCGAGGAGACAGAAGATACTGAAGAGACAGAGTCAGGAAATGTTTCCGGCGGAGATCTCGGAGATGTAGATAACGATGATTTCGATAAACTTGTTAGTATGACAGGTGCTCAGATCATCGCCCCATCTGAGTTTATTTCTATGGCATCCAATCCTACAGCACTTACAGACGGAATCATCTTCTATGCTGAAGGTGATGAGATCCAGGAAATTATGGATCAAGCAAGCGCATCATCAGCCACAGTAGGCAGCACGAAGGTCGACGTAGATAACTGTGTATCTTATATCTGCTTCTCAAAGGCTAATGCCAGCGGATCTCTTCCTACAACAGAGAGCTTTGGTATTATGGAATACGAGGATGATAAGGCTGCTAATGAAGCATTCAAGCAGATTACAGCCAGCTACAAGGATCAGGGTGTTGATATCTCAGGTCTCAACTCTGATGAGTACGGCGATGATGGTAAAACAGGTTACTTCGTTGTAAATATCGGTATCGATGAATATATGATATTGATGGAGCAGATCGGTGGAGACAGCTTCTCAGAAGACGATATTGAAATGTTTAAGGAGTTGTTAGGCGACCTTAAGTTGATAGTAGCAGTTTATCAGAGCGATAACAGAATTTTCGAGTCAATGTATATGGCAATGGGCGAAGGCGATACACAATTCGTCAGCCTTCCATTCATCATCGATGAAGGATTCGACGATCCATTTGATGTTAAGAATTCAGATGCAATGATCGATGCACTCCAGGTTTTGGTAGCTTCTGCAGGTCTTTGATCTTAAAATGACACAAAGAGGGTTTCCCTTCGGGGGAGCCCTTTTTTTAGTGTAATTTTACGGCAATCCGCACAGGACTTAACCTTATCTTTATATCTTCCGATACATTTCTTAATCCGAAGTTTGCGTCATATTTACATCCGCTTCGTACAATCAGATCATAAAACAGGAATGATCGGAGGATACAAACATTGAAAGATCACGCATTAAAAGAAAACAATTCTTTAGTTAACCTTATGGCCATCATGTCGCCCAGTGCAGGCATGATCCTGGGCGTACTCGCTCACAGATTCTTTGCAGGACAATCCATGCTCGGCATCGCCCTTGGTGCAACCATTGGCGCCATCATAGGAATATTGGCATTCCTTTTAGTCAGAAGGATCTTCTGCGGTAAGGCCAAGTCCTGATCCTTTTTCTCGAAAAATCTCACCTGCCTTTCGATTGAAATAACGGGCCCCTTAGGTTATCGTAATCTTGTTGCTTATAACGGAAAGGGAAAACACTTAGAAAGGCAAATAGAACTATGGAAATAAATCAAATGTATAACAGACAGATCAAGGAAGCTATCGTAAACAGCGCCGTTGGTCTTCTTATCGAAAACAATCTCATCACAAGGGAAGAATTCCCGACACTTAATGTCAACGCGGGTTACGTCTTTTCAAAAGATGACGGCAATATAGAAGCACTTTTCAGGATAGCAGTTACGGGTAAGCAATTTTTCTTCGCAGTACAGGACGGTAAGCTCATGATGGTCGATATCAATGATGCCATGTTTGAGCAGACTGTCGGCTATATGAAGCAGAATCACCCGTGCCTTCTTAACGAGGATCTTCCTGAGACAAAACTTCAGAAGAAGCGCCGTGAGAAGAACAACAAGATCGCTTCAAAGCAGAAGATCAGCACGGCTGATAAGCTCATGTCCAGATGGGATGATGACAACGTAACTTTAAGAAGCAAGGAAGAGATCTGCAAAAGAGCTCTCGCTTGTTTCCAGGTAATCCAGATCGCATGTGATATCGGTAAGGGGAATTATGACGAAAGCATTGCATTTTTTAAACCGAAGCTTGAAGAACTCGGACTTGTCGACGAACTGAACGGCAAGGAAAAAAGGATCATCGACGGAACTCATTCTCAGCAGGATGCCATCGACATGGACTGGGCTTACGAGGCTTACTGGGCGCTTTGCTGGGCTTTGGGACTTGTTAAGGACATAAGCGATGCCGGCGAGATCTGTGACTGCAACAAGGCTATCGGATTTGTTCTCGAATGTAAGTCTGCTGAGGATCTTGCAAAGAAGTGTAAGCTTCGCGACAAGGAAGAAATCCTTGATATGCTGGATCTTTATTTCAGATACAACTGGGCTGTTAATGATGCCAAGGTTAATCCGGATGCATCCATCGGTAAGCTTAATCCATCCATCGTTATCGAGAGACGAAGAGGCCTTGAGTGGCTGGTGTCCGATGAGGCGGATTGGTACGACATTGAGATGAGGGCATAAGGAAGATCCCCAAAAGAACCAAATTTGGTGTATAATTGACCCGTGGGTAAATATGAGATGACGCTGAACTTTTCACTAGAGAGAGGGTTTTATGGCGCACTTGTATTATGTGATTTTGTTTGGGGTATCGTTGCTGCTGAGTGCAGTTTACGTTTTGGTGTGGCGTAAGCATTATGATGCGAACATTACGTCCATCTTCATTTTAGTTCCTATAGCCAATTTAGGTTATATTCTTCAGACTGTTGCGACGAATGTCGAGGTGGCAACCATTGCCATCAAGGCTGTTTATCTCGGCGGATGTTTTCTGTCGTTCTTTATTACCATGGCGATCCTGGGTCTTTGTGAGATCAAGATCAACAGGTGGGTCAGGCTCTTTTTCTTTCTGACGTCGCTTACTCTCTACGGCTTCATACTGACCATCGGAAACAGACCGTACTTTTACAAGACTATCGACCTGAAGATCGTGGACGGGCAGTCTGTGATCCTTAAGGAATATGGTCCGATCCATCCGGTCTTTTATGTGTATATGACGGCGATCTTTATCGTCGGTTTTACCGCGATAGGCTACTCGTTTATCAAGAAGAAGCAGGTGCCTAATAGTATCCTTTATCTCTTGGTCCTGCCGGAATTGGTATCGGGAATCTGCTTTGCGGGATATAAGATCCTGGGAACACCGATCGAGCTTACGCCTGGCGGATATGTTTTCGCGCAGTTCATGTATATTCTTATCGTAAACAGGATAAGTTACTACAAGGTCAACGATGTTGTGGTTGATTCCATGGTGCAAAACGGCGACACGGGCTTTGTTACCGTGGATAAGGATCTTCATTTCCTGGGTGCCAACGAGACCGCCAAGAGCATCATTCCGGCGCTCGAGGGGCTGTCCATAGACCAGGACATCAGGGGCATCACGGAACTGCAGAAGAATATCGTTCATTGGATCGATCACTTTGAGAAGGATCAGGTCGCTGACAATCTTTTTGTTCGAAAAAGCGATGACGGCGATGAGCGAGTCTACGCCGTACAAACAGCATACATCTATAACCGCTCGAAAAAGTACGGCTACCGTCTTTACTTCTCGGATGACACAGAGAACCAGAAATACATCGCGCTTTTGGACAAGTACAATATCGAGCTCCAGGAAGAAGTCGAGAAAAAGACAAAGCATATCGTGGACATGCACAATAATCTCATCATGGGAATGGCAACGATGGTTGAAAGCCGCGACAACTCCACGGGCGGCCACATCAAGAGGACCAGCGAGTGTGTAAGGATCCTCCTGGACGAGATGAGGAAGGACAGCGAGCTGGATATCTCATATAAGTTCATTAAAAATCTCATCAAGGCGGCGCCTATGTATGACTTGGGTAAGGTGGCGGTCGATGACGCGATACTTCGTAAGCCGGGAAGGTTCACACCGGAAGAGTTCGAGAAGATGAAGGTTCACGCGGCTGAGGGCGCGAGGATCGTGCATGAGATATTGAAGGAGACCGACGACGAGGACTTCAAGATCCTGGCCGAGAACGTGGCGCATTATCACCACGAGAGAATGGACGGCTCCGGATATCCGGAAGGACTTAAGGGTGAGCAGATCCCGCTCGAGGCGAGGATCATGGCGATCGCGGATGTTTATGATGCGCTCGTAAGTAAGAGAGTCTATAAGGACTCCATGAGTTTTGAGAAGGCTGACGAGATCATGATGGAGAGCATGGGCAAGCACTTTGACGAGAAGCTGAAGCCTTATTATGTGAGCGCGAGACCGAGGCTGGAGGCGTATTATTCTTCGCTTGAGTAATCTTTTTCGATAAGATAAAATGCAAAGAAAAACAGAAGGCCAAGTGACATGAGAAGGACTATTTTGATTTTTCCGGAATTCGAGAATTCCCATATTATAGACAGCATCAGGGCGAAGTATGATCCGCTCGCGGGGCTTATCAAGCCGCACGTGACGATCGTATTCCCGTTTGAGGCGCAGTTCGGCAATGAGACAATAGAGCGCGTTCTGGAAAGAAGGCTATCGGAGATCGAGCCGTTCGAGCTGAGCCTTAAGGGCGTGAGCACGCAGAAGGGAAAGTTCGGGAATTCCCTGCTGCTTAACATCGTGAAGGGCGCGGACGAAGTAAGGAAGATGCATGACATCCTTTATGCCAACGAGTTCAGGCACTATGACCTGGGTTTTGAATATGTGCCGCATATCACGATCGGCAACCTTCCGAGTAAGGAACTTCTGGACGAGGCTTATGAGGAACTGAAGGATCTGGACGAGGAATTTACCACTACGGTCAGGAAGATCAGCGTGGAGATGATCGGCGAGAACGAGGAATCCATCATCATTATCGAGAAGGAACTCGGTAAGGAGAAGGTAAGTGAGGAAGAGATAGTTTTCGATAAGGCGACGACGGATGATATCGATGAGCTTTTGAGGCTGAGGCTGGAATATATGGTGGCAGACTTCGGTGCGATTAGCGAGCGCGATGAGACGCTGATGAGAAGGAGCCTGCCGGACTATTATCGAAGAAAGCTCGGTAAGGACCTTATAGCGTTCGTGGCAAGAGAAGGCGACAGGCTCGTTGCAGCCGCGTATCTTCTGGTCATCGAGAAGCCTGCGAGCGTGCTTTTGCCGCACGGCCTGATGGGCGAGGTCTTAAGCGTATATACCGAAGAGAAGTACAGGGGCAGGGGGATCTGCTCAATGCTTATACAGAATCTTATCGAGTGCGGTAAGGAAATGAGGCTCGACAGGATCGACCTGAAGGCCACGAAGGACGGATACCCAATCTACAAGAAACAGGGTTTCAACGATAAGAAATCGCACTACACGGATATGGATATCTTGTTCTGATCAATCGCGCTCGAAGCGGCGCAGCTCGTCGCGAACGAGCATGGTCGCGAATCCCAGGAGGTTCTGACCTTCCCATTCTTTGATGTCATTGCACTTCGGATCTTTGATGTTGAGACCGTTGGCCCAGATCTTGTCGCCTGACGCGCACTCCACGAGGATGCTGTCGCCTGTGGCAAGGAGCATTTTCTTCAGATTCTGATTCTGGGAATACTTCGCGAGAAGTCCGTTATACACGATTATCTGGCGGGTGCCGTTCCAGACGACATTGTCGTAATTTTTTACACTACGGCCGTAGGTCTTAATAGTGTCAGGATCGGTCGTCGTCATGATCTTCATGGCACTCTCGGGATCGCCGAAGAGGATCGCCTTCTGGTGCATCATGTACTGTTCCAGACAATTGTAGCCTGTTCCGAACACGCTGAACCTGCACTTGTACCAGTTGCTCAGGTAACCGTTCTCGTCATCGGGATTATGGAACCTTATGACATCAGGTCCCTTGTTGCTCAGAAGGTCGGAATGGATCTTCTCGCCGAGCATCTTGATATTCTCATCAAGCACCGCGAAAACTATCTCCACATCGTAATCCATGTTGAGCCTTATGAAGTCCAGACATGCCTTCAGCGCCACGTTCCAGGCCTTGTCAGTCGGATAGTTATAGATGCCCGCAGATATCAGCGGAAAACCGATGGAATGCAGATCGTATTTCTTAAGAAGTTCCAGGGAACTTTTGTATGCGCTGTAGAGAAGTTCCGGCTCGCCGTTGATGCCGCTGGTCCAGATCGGTCCGACCGCGTGGATGACGTACCTTGCCGGGAGTCTGAAGCCCGATGTGATGACCGCGCTTCCGGTCTTGCAGCTGCCGTATACGCTGCAGGCCTTACGCATCTCATACGCGCCCGCACCGTCGAAGATCGCGCCGCAGACGCCGCTTCCCTGAACCAGGTTGCTGTTGGCCGCATTGACGATCGCGTCTGTCTCAAGTTCTACTATATTTTGAAGTTTAATTGAAATACTGCTCATAATGTCCTTGCCCCTTTTTTTATATTTTACCGAAACACGTTTACTTCTGCTACAATAAACTGATCGAAAACATTTGGAGCGTATTATGATCAGACCAGCAGATGCAGTGATATTTGACCTTGACGGGACCCTGACAGACACCGAAAAATTCTACCAGAAAGCCTGGCCGATGGCTCTCGAGCATTTCGGCTACAAAGTCGAGCCGTGGATGCCGCTCGAGCTTCGTTCATTAGGCCGCCCGTTCGCACCGAGAAAGTTCGAGTCTTGGTTCGGACGCGATTTCAACTACGAGAAAGTCAGAAGTTACAGAAAAGAGATCGTCAAGGACATGATGAAGAAGGACGGGATCCCGCTTAAGCCGGGCGCCAAGGAGATCCTTACGTGGCTTCGCGACAACGGAATCCTAGTCTCGCTCGCGACTGCGAACGATCAGAAAAGGACCTCTGAGTACTTAAAGAAGATCGATCTTTACGAGATGTTCGACAAGATAATCTGCGCCGACATGGTCCAGTACGGAAAACCTGCACCCGACATCTACAGATACGCTTGTGAGGAGCTGGGGCTGGAGCCGCAGCGAACCTTTGCTGTGGAAGATTCGCCGAACGGCATAAGAAGCGCATTTGGTGCCGGGTGCAAAGTCATCATGGTTCCTGATCTTACGGAACCTGACGAGGACCTGAAAAAGATGTTATTCGCGACGGTCGACTCGCTTATCGATATAAAGAGATTTTTCGAAGAGTAAAAAGAACATTTGAGTTTTTGTCCGTCCTGTGCAACAATACATTTTGTTCGTTTTAAAAAGGGGAAGAAATCATAATGTCCGAAAAAGTTGAAAATCCACTTGGCACCAAGCCGCTGGGAAGGCTATTATTCTCACTCGCAGTTCCTGCGATCGTGGCGAACGTTGTCAATGCGCTCTATAACATTGTCGACCAGATCTTTATCGGAAGAGGTGTCGGAAAGCTTGGTAATGCTGCGACATCCATCTCTTTTCCGCTTACTACGGTGTGCCTCGCGCTCGGACTTATGATCGGACTCGGAGCTTCTTCGGGATTCTCGCTGGAGCTCGGAAGGAAGAACGAAGAGAAGGCAAGGAAGATTGCAGGTACCGCATTCGGCTCGCTCCTTATCTGCGGTGTGATCATCGTTATCCTGGTAAGGCTGTTCCTTAAGCCGATGTTGATATTCTTCGGCTCGACGGATAACATCCTTCCTTATGCAGAGGAATATGCGGGCATTACTTCGTTCGGTATTCCGTTCCTTCTGTTCTCGATGGGTGCCAACCCTCTTGTTCGTGCGGACAGGGCACCGATACTGTCGATGATGTCGATACTTGTCGGCTCGATCGTAAACACGATCCTCGACCCTATATTCATTTTCGTATATCATTGGGGAATGGCAGGTGCGGCCTGGGCTACGGTCATCGGACAGGTCATAGGCGCGATCATTCTCTTTGCGTATATACCGAAGTTCAAATCGGTCAAGTTTAAACTTAAGGATTTCATTCCGGGGATAAAGTGGCTGTGGGTGATACTTAAGCTGGGATTCAATTCATTTATCTTTCAGTTCAGCATGCTCATCGTTCAGATCATCATGAACAATGTGCTCAATACATACGGCGAAAAGTCGATCTACGGTGCAGACACGCCTATTGCGGTGGCAGGTATCGTAACAAAGATCAACGTCATATTCATATCTCTCATAATCGGTCTTATAAACGGTGCACAGCCTATATGCGGATACAACTACGGCGCGAAAAAGTACGGCCGTGTCAGACATACCGTAAGACTTTTCATGACGGCAGCCATGATCATCTCTGTCGAATGCTGGCTGGCTTTTGAACTGTTTCCGAAGCCGATACTCATGATATTCGGAAGTCAGGAGGACGCACTGTATTTTGAGTTCGCGGTGAGGTTTATGAGGATATTCCTGTTCTTCAATTTTGTTAACGGTATCCAGATCTGTTCCGCTACGTTTTTCCCTTCCATCGGAAAGGCAGCGAAGGGTGCGATATTGTCATTTGCAAAGCAGGTCGTGCTCCTTATTCCTCTTCTTTTGATACTTCCGGTCTTTATGGGATTGGACGGAGTTATGTTTGCGCAGCCGATCACGGATCTTGTTACTGTCATTATGTCACTTCTGTTCCTGTGGCATGAGTTCAGGCACATGCCTAAAACGGATGAAGCTTAAGATCCTATAAGACCCATAAGGCAATCATAAAAATCGGGAAATTCGTTTTGGAGTTTTATCGGCATTCCGGATGCGTTGATGAAACAATGCTCGGAACGTGCCTCGCATACTACCTTGTCATTGGATCTCATTATGTAATGGAGCTTGAGACGGACGCCTTTAAATTCTTCCACGCCGACTTCGATCGTGAGTGTGTCGGCAAAGGTGGACGGAGACTTGAATCTGCATTCAACGGCAGTGACAGGTGAGATGATGCCTTCTTTCTCGAGGCGGTCATAGGGCCATCCGACTGATGACAGGAAGTCGATCCTTGCTTCTTCCATAAAGCGGATATAGTTTGAGTGATGGGTGATGCCCATCTTATCTGTCTCGTAGTAATTTACGGTATGTTTGTAAGAATGCATATTTCATGTCCTCTTTTTTAGTCTGGTGAGATGATAACATCTTTTCGAGCATGAGGCAAAAAGCTATAATGTTCCTATGACAAAATTCCCAAGGAGGATAACATTATGGCAGACGTACGTCCTGATTCTATGGAACGTATTACCACGCCGGAGCTCGCGCGTGCATTTATCGACGAGCAGCTTGCGGCACTTCGCGCGCAGATAGGGGACAAGAAGGTTCTCTTGGCTTTATCAGGCGGAGTTGATTCATCCGTTGTAGCAGCAATGCTCATCAAGGCAGTCGGCAAGCAGCTTACATGTGTTCATGTAAATCATGGTCTTCTTCGAAAAGGCGAACCTGAGCAGGTAGTTAACGTTTTCGGAAAAGAGCTTGGTGCTAACCTGGTCTATGTAGATGCAACTGACAGATTCCTTAATAAGCTCGAAGGCGTTACTGATCCTGAGACAAAGCGTAAGATCATCGGCGGTGAGTTCATTGAAGTTTTCGCTGAAGAAGCCAGAAAACTTGACGGTATCGATTTCCTGGCACAGGGAACGATTTGGCCTGATATCCTCGAGAGTGAAGCCGGAATCAAGGCTCACCACAACGCAGGCGGACTTCCTGAAGACATGAAGTTCGAACTCGTTGAACCTGTACGTATCCTCTTCAAGGATGAGGTCCGCATAGTCGGTAAGGAACTCGGTCTTCCTGACAACATGGTATTCCGTCAGCCATTCCCGGGTCCGGGTCTCGGCGTAAGATGTCCGGGTGCTATCACCAGAGATCGTCTCGAGGCAGTTCGCGAGTCTGATGCGATCCTCCGTGAAGAGTTCGAGAAGAACGGCCTTGCAGGCAAGGTATGGCAGTACTTCACTGTTGTTCCTGATTTCAAGTCAACAGGCGTTAAGAACGGCAAGAGAACATTTGACTGGCCATGCATCATCCGTGCGATCAACACAACTGACGTTATGGAAGTTACTGTTGAGCACCTCTCAGACGAGCTCATCGATCACCTCGTACAGAGGATCATCTCTGAAGTTCCGGGTATCAACAGAGTGCTCTTTGATTACACTCCAAAGCCGCCGGCAACAGTCGAGTACGAATAATCGCAAAACGCTTGAAAGTCCCTAAAATAGGGACTTTCAATTTTTTAAGCCACTAAAAAGCCACTAAAAACTCAAAATACGTCTTTTTGCATCATTAAAACTGAGTTGAAAGTACGCTAAGTGTTCTTGATTGGGATG
>JAGCGK010000166.1 GCA_017649645.1 Clostridiales bacterium
CAACGCAGAAACAGGAGATGAATTCATCCGTTTCGAAGTAGTTGCACCATTGATATACAACTGATAACAAAAAAGCTAATCGAGATATTCTTGGTTAGCTTTTTTATTTGTACTGCTTAAACTGTATCTTTATCTTTCTTAATAAATACTTAATCTTTGCTTGACGATATAATTACTCTCCGCAGGTAACATAAAACCATAAAACAAAACACAAACAAAGCGAGGGTATAAAAATGTTAAACATCATGAGAACAACTAAGGATCTTTTCAACACAAACAAAGCTTTCAGAATTGCAGTATACACAGTGCTCTGTCTTTTGACATTCGCAGCTTGCTTCAAGCTCGGAAGGAACTTCGGCGAATTCCTGTATATGCTGACACACTGATCGATATAACTAAGCAAAAAAAAATAAGGGACTGTCTCATCGAGGCAGTCCCTTTTGTTAACTGTTTATTCGGATCAATAGATTCCGTTCTTCTTGCTGACCTTCTTGTGGATGATCTCAACTGCAAAGATCAATGCTGCGATCGAGAATGCGCTCCATCCGAGGATCATAGCTACCGGTGTACTCTCACCTGTTGATGTGATAGCCGGCTTCTCTGGCTTGTCCGGAGTTGTCTTTGTAACATCTGCCGGTGGGTTCTCTACAGTAACTGTGGTTGTTGTAGGTGTAGGAGTTACTTCCTCTGTAGGTGTAGCTGTAACCTCAGGTGTTGGTGTTGCTGTAGGTGCAGGTGTTGTTTCCTCATCCTCATCTACGTCAACTGCAGGAACGATTCTCTCTACTCTAACTGTAGGAACTGCTGTTGGCTCAACTGGTGCCTTTGTCGGAACCGGTGTTGGCTCGTCTACAGAATCAACTACAAGTACAGAATCCGTTGGAGGAACTGTAGGTGTAGGAAGTGGTTCTTCAGCTGCCTCAACAACTACTTCCGGTGTAGGCTCCGGTGTAACTTCAACAGTTGGCTCCGGTGTGATCTCAACTGTAGGCTCCGGTGTGATTTCAACAGTTGGCTCTGGTGTGATCTCAACTGTAGGCTCCGGTGTGATCTCAACAGTTGGCTCTGGTGTGATCTCAACTGTAGGTTCCGGTGTAATCTCAACTGTTGGCTCTGGTGTGATCTCAACAGTTGGTTCCGGTGTGATCTCAACAGTAGGCTCAGGTGTGATCTCAACAGTTGGCTCCGGAGTAATCTCTACTGTAGGCTCCGGTGTGATCTCAACAGTTGGCTCTGGAGTAATCTCTACTGTAGGTTCCGGTGTGATCTCAACAGTTGGCTCTGGAGTAATCTCTACTGTAGGCTCCGGTGTAGGGATAGCCTCGTCAAACATTCCGATGTGGTTGCTGTCTGTATCGATAATATCCTTGATGTTAGAAACCTTGCCGTCCTTGATATCGAAAGAAATATTTGTTGTTACCTGATATCCTTCAGGTGCTCTGTCCTCAACAAGAGTGTAAGAACCGTTAGGAAGTCCGTTTACGAATGTAGGTGTTGTTCCGGAGATCCAAGCAATGGAGCTGGATGTGCATCCGTCAAACTTAGCACCATCACCCTTTTCAAGGATCGACTCACTGAAAGTGAACTTTGTGTTAGCGTCATCAAACTTCTCAGCATTGAGCACAAGTCTTGCGCCAGGAAGTTCTGTTCCGTCATAATCACCGCCAACAGCGATCTTGGAGATCTTAATGTTTGTCCAAGCGTTGTCGAACATTGTAACATGAGAATCACCGAGCTTGTTCTGCTCTACGACTGAAGCTCCGTCATAAACGTTGCCGTCCTTGATCGTAAAGAAGATATCTGTTGTAACGTTATATCCGTTAGGTGCTGCATATTCTGTCAATGTGTAGACACCATCGCCAAGACCCTTAACAGTTGTAGCCTCTGTTCCGGAGATCCAACCGATCTTAGCGCTGCTCTGACCGTTAGTGTCAGCTCCCTTGCCGAGCTGGAGAGAAGCCTTGGACATATCGATAGGATTTCCATTGAAATCAATACCTGAGAGGTAAAGCTCTGCGCCAGGGATCTCTGTTCCATTATAATCACCGGATACACCAACCTTGGAGATAACTACGTCAGTTGTGATCTCGATGTCGAAGCTCTTAAGCCATGTGAAGGAACCACCCATGTTAGCTCCGTGGAACTCTGCACCGCCCTCAGAAGAGAAGCTGTTACAGATAACTGCACCGTTTGTGTTTCCGTTGAAGTGAACTCTTGCATTTGGAGCAAGGATAGAACCGTTTGTAAAATCAGCAAGCTCTGTTGCAGAGTAAGCGTTAAATACGAGGTTCTGGTTCAAGTAGATTACGTTCTCATTGTAGAGGGATTCCTCTCCTGTCTCGCTAGGAAGGACAACCTCTGTTGAATCAAATGTAATGTTTCCTTTTCCGTCATCCTTGACGTTGGAAATATAGTTAAGATCTACAGTAACGTAGTTTGTGTTGTTACCAGGGAAGTTAACGATGTTGTGGCTGTTAACAGGAACGTAGAGAATAACCTGGCTGAAATCTCCGGAGGAGAGATTGAATACGTTGTACTCGCTTGTACCGATAAGCTCTGCCTTGCCGTACTTAACATCAACATTGATAGCATTGGAATCATCAGCTGTTGCATAATTGTCGATGCTGCTGCTGAGAGCTTTGAATCCACTCATAGCTTTATCGAAGTTTACAGGGAACTCGAAGTCATAATACTTCTTAACTGTGCTCTGAACCTGCTGATTGCCTTCAGCTGTATCATTGTAAAGTGCTGTGAAGTTGGAAGTGTCAATATTTCCGTCCCTAACAGCAATTGTGAAATCCTTGTTTCCGTTCTTGGAGCCAAGCATCATTGCAAGTTTGCCTGTGCTGTTCTTGATCTCACCGCCGATTACGAAATCTGGTGAATAACTTTCGAAACATCCGCGACTTCTGTTATCTGTCATCATAAACTGATCTGATGTAACGTTACCACCTACAGCAACTGGAGCCATTGAGTGGTTGTTGTCGTGGAAGTCTCCACCGGTGAATGTAGCATAGCTTCCCATCATTCCGATCGCATAATCAATATCGGATGAGGATGAGTCAGCTTTGGTATTCTCGAGGTTGTACTGTGTAAGCATTCCGATGCAGAGTGCTGCAGAAATAGCCAACGAGAAACCTTTGACAAACTTTTGCATTTTGAATTTCCTCCGTAAAAATGTGTTCTGTTTCCTGCTGTAAAATTTGATTGAACTAATTAATCAAATCCCTCTAATTTCTTTTAGTTCATAATAATATACGTACCAATCCACCGAAATAATAACATCTTATTTAAAGTCTGTAAATAATTTATTAGGAATTTTGAGAAAGATTTTTCACAATTTCTTCACAATTGGTCAATCTACACAATCATAATAAGAATTATTTGTTCTTACTTGGTAATTTTATCAACCTGCCTGCTTGCGCAATTCTAAAAGAGTGGTAATTCATATAATATATAACTATATTATAAGAGCGTTCAGTTTTCTCATCTCATATACTTTATGTATACTAGCATACAAGACAAAAATCAAGTAGTTTCCTTTAAATTTTTTAATATTTTTCAAGAAAAGCCGTATATTTGACGGAAAGAACAAAAATGTGACAAGATTTTCACAATATCAATTTTTTGACATTAATAAAAAGGACATGACAAAATAAAATCATGTCCTTTCAGATATCAAATTACTTTTCCGGATCAGACTCTGTTAACAGCTCCGAATCCTGATGTCTTCTTGAAGGACATCTTGCAACCCAGTGCCTCAAGAGCATCTGACGGATCGATCCTGTCCATATTGATGCCGGCCAGGCGGTCCTTGTCGATGGCAACTGAGAGGATCGTCATCTCTTCCTCGTTGCCTGTCGCACTGTTCAATACCTTATCAACAGCGTGCACTTTACATGTCTTAACAGGAAGGAGAGCGAATGTGTCTCTTGCTACTCTTATGGCCGTGCTGCATACATAGTCTTGCATGAGCTCATAATATGCTGACTTTGAAAGCGGCTTCTCGGATACTTCGCCTGAAGCGAGAAGTGACAATGAGTAATCAGGAACAACCTTTTCAGACTTAACTTCAAACTCGACAGACATCTCTGTAGGATCATCTGTTCCTACCTCGAAATTGGAACCGTACTCGAGAAGATCATCAAACGGATGCATCTCATCAATAACCGTGAGGTAAGCATCAATATCGCCTTCGATAACCTTGAGGGAGAGTTCGTTAAGAGTCTTCCACTCGTTATATGCTTCGGTACCGATCTTGATCCCTGCAGGAAGTCCGTCAGTGCTCAAGCCCTCCCAGTCGATCTTGTCGTCGCAGATCTTGTGGACTGACTTGATGGAATCAACATAAGCCTCGTATGTCTCGACCTTCTTCTTGTTCTCTTCAAGATTAACAGCTGCCTTTGGCTCCTTAGCTGCCTTAGTCTCCTTCTTTGGCTCAGCCTCGGCCTTTTCTGCCTTGCTGCCCTTCTTGGAAGCTTTCTCTTCCTTCTCGGAAGACTTCTTGCCTCCGAACAAGCCTCCGAAAAGGCTCTTTAAGTTCTTCTGCTTGGAATAGTAAACACCTGTTCCCGGAATACCTACTGTCGTAGTGCTTCTGCCTGTAGCGCTGATGGTCTGACGAAGACCTTTCTTACCGAAGCTGACACTCGGTCCGCCTTTGCTTAAGTTGAGCTTAAGGCCGTGTCCCAGAGAAATGCTCTTTCTGAAATTTAAACCCATTAGTCTCCCTCCTTATTTTCTGATATGTCTATTATACTTGAGATTTCTTCCTTTGCGATATCTTCTTCCTGATCGTCGTACTCACCGTCTTCCTTGTCATCATCATCGACAAGGTCGGCTTCTGTGATTCCGAGTCTGGCCCTTTCTTTTTCAACGATCTCTTCCATGAGTTTCTTGTTGACTTCGTCTATCTGGGATTCATCTGCAAAGTTATCGAAAACATTGCTCTTCTCCCTCAGGATCTCCATGATATCCTCATCCACCGAATGAGCGGACAGGAGTCTGTAAACGAGAACTGATCTAGGCTGACCCATTCTGTAACATCTGGAGATAGCCTGGTTCTCAGTTGACGGTTTCCACTGCGGTTCGCAGATGATGACCACACTCGCGCATTGGATATTAAGGCCAACGCCGCCTGCGATGATCTGGCTTACGATGACGCTTCCGTCAGGGGCTTTTGCAAATTCGTCGATTATCTTCTGCCTTTCTTCCGAAGGAACCGAACCTGTGATTATTCCAAAGCAGTCCTCTCCCAACGCCTGAGAAACCTTTTCGATAATGCTGCGGAAGAATGAGAATACGATTATCTTCCTTCCGTCGGCCTTGGCCTCGGCGCAGATCTCCAGAAGTCTGGTGAGCTTACTGGAATCGGCTATATCTTCAACATCGTATGAGACTTTACGGGTCTTGAACGATGCGTTTTTGGACATCAGGGCCTTGGCATAAAGGGCCAGCTCTTTGGCGGTCATGTCGACCCACTCCTCTGACTCGAGCTTTTCAGGAAGTTCTTTCAAAACGTCCTCGCGGACACGTCTTAAGTAGACCGGAGAGATCTTCTCGCGGAACTCCGGAGCCTTGGAGACATCTATCATGCCGCGGATCTCCGTGGACAAAGTCTCGCGGAGCATGCTGATGAGGAAGACCATCTCGTCGACCCTGTTTTCGAGAGGGGTACCGGTCATGAAAAGACAGTAGTCGCTCAGGGCTGCGAGTTTTCGAAGAGCCTGAGTACGCTGGGCTGACGGATTCTTGACATAGTGAGCCTCGTCGACCGTGAGCATATTGATCTTCGGGCAATTCTCGAGTTCGAGCCTTACGATGGTCTCGTAGGTGGTTATCATGACGCCGCCCTTTTCCTTGAACTCCTCGAAAAGGGAATTGCGGTTGTCACCGTGGACGGTTATTGTCTTGAGCTTGCTGTGCTTCTCGATCTCCCTGCCCCAGTTGACCATGACGGATACGGGACAAACGACAACGAAGTGCGTAAGGCCGCCCGCCGTGAGATGAGCCATGGCGGCGATAGCCTGCATGGTCTTACCGAGACCCATCTCGTCGCCCAGGAGAACGCGCTGCTGACACAGGATATATCTGGTTCCGAAGTCCTGATACGGACGGAGCGTGGCTATCATCAAAGACGTATCGAGCTTAAACTCCTCGATGGCCTTGATGACGTCTTCCGGAAGGCCCATGACCTGCTCTTCGTCCTTGACGGCATTCTTTCCGAAAAGGCTCTCGATGAGAGCAAAGAACGGAGCCGTGTTGGTCTTGAAGCTCGCGACCGCATTGGCGGAATTAACGTCCGCCTTCAGGTTGTTATATGTCGAGACTAAGTCATCGGCTCTCTCGATATAGCCCGATTCCTTGAGCTTGACCAGAGTGTCGTATGCCTGAAGCCTCTCGTTCTTTGTCTTGTCGGAATAGAAGAACCACTTGATGCCTGCTACGTTTATGGCTTCGGCCTTAGGAGCATTCTCCAGGATCTGATACTGACCGACACTCTTTTGAGCCTCGATATCATCACCGATATTTCCCACCTTCATTTGGTAGAAAAGTTCCGTGATAAAACCTTCGACCGCAGGGTCAGAAGTGTCGTCGCCCGATATCCGCAAAGTGAAATTCTTCTCTATCTTGGACTTGCTCTCGGAAGCGTTGTTAACGATCTTTTCCGCCATGACATCGCCGATTCCCGGAACGGATTTAAAGTCATCCTGAGTCTTACCGAGAACATCTTTCAGCGTGTTATAACCCGCACCCTTGAGCGCGGTAATATTGATACCGTCAGAATCGGTATTGAGAGACTCGATCGGCACCTCGGAAAGTGACTTCTCGACTCCGCGCTTGCAAAGCTCGCTATAGTAGAGCCTTACGTCTTTTTTGTGACGCGCGATCTCAACCGCCGCTTCGCTCAGTTTCTTGTCCGCAGCCTTAAGTTCCCTGACCAGAGATTGAACCGTATTCTTATCGGGCCTTCCCATAATTCACCTACCTGAATTTCGCGATATACATATTCGTCTTGATCCTAGCCACCCACTCGCCGTGGAGCTTGAATTCACATATCTTTTGCTTCGTATCGAAAACCATCTCGTCCGCCACAAAGGTCCTTCGGTTGTTCTTGATCCAGATCTTCGAGCTTCTCGGGAAGTACTCCTCCACCTGATCCGTGAGCTCGCAGACTTCCAGGAGCGGATACTCGATGAAGATGCCGGAAGGCTTTTCCTCGCCGCTCTTTCGGACTCGCCTCGTGACGAGCTTATACTCGTTCTTGGCACTCCTGATCTCGACATGAACATTGTAGCTGTCGGTCATGGCAGACAGAAGAAGGTTCGGAACTTCCGATATGACGCTGGACGCGGTCTTGTCGGTTCCGATCTCAGCGGACAGGGTCTGGTATTTGATCATTATCGATTCCATGGTGGATTCGTCGATCGGAGTCCTGTACTCCTCGAATCTCTTGGTCATGGCGTATTTGGCGATGTTGATGTATTTGAACGCCTCCGATGGATTACGTTTGCCGTCGACGCCCTTGTCGCAGAAGTTGGAAAGAAGGAGCGAAGTCTCGGCGAATGCTCCCGAGAAATTGCCGCGGCAGAAATCCGCATATGTCTGATCGAAAAGGTTCAGCACGGTGGACTTCGCCACGTGTTCGTTCTTCACGACGCCCTTGCCTTCGCTCATCATCTCCGCGATCTTGAGAAGTGATTCCGCGTTGCCGTCCAGGCCGCTTACGGTGTAGTACTGGAAGGCCTTGCCGTAGTCCGGGACCCCGTCAAAGTAACCGTAGTACATATCGCCCAGAAGACTTGCCGTTCTGGGGTCTTCGTCTTTTTCGTAGATATCGAGGAACATCTTTTTCGCTGCGGGAACATCTTTTTTGAAGCAGACATTTCCGAACAGGAGCGAGAAGCCTTTGGCGCGAACTCCGTAGAAATCGCCTGTTTTCGAGAGTTCATTGACAAAGCGTTTGAAAAGGGCACGGCGCTCGGAAGGGGCCGAATTTATGTTACTCGTGGAGCCCAGGTTCCTTATGGCCGAACGCTTCATCATGGCAGTAAACCTTCTCTTCGGAACGGCAACATCCTGGTTGTCGTTGTAGTACTTGATGGACCTTAGGACCTCGGCGTAGTTGGGCTTTTCATCGTCGCCGATCTTGTCCAGATACTTCTCGTACTCGTCCCTGCACCATGTGTAGATGCAGTCGATGATCTCGTTTTCCTTGTTGTACACGGTAAGGTAGCCCGGAGACACCAGGTCCTTGATGCCCGTTCCGAGCTCGTCCTTGAGCTGGAGGAAAACGTGCTCATACCACTCCTCGCAGAAATCCTTGCGGGTCAAGGAAACGGCCTTGAGATTTTCCATGGCAACAGTGAGATCTTCCAGATCCATCTTATGATCATCGAAAACCACGTTCTTATGACCCTCTGTCATCTCGTCATATGTGATCTCGAAGCGTACAAATGCCTTAAGGCTCAGCTCGTCAACAATGAACGGATATTCCTCCATCAACGTGACTCCTTTTAGTTCGTTTTCTTTTACTTTATTTTAGTGATATTATTAGTAAAATTGAAGTATAAGTTTTTCGGGAGGCGGAAATGAAAAC
Organism: Clostridiales bacterium; assembly: GCA_017649645.1. GTDB lineage: Bacteria > Bacillota > Clostridia > Saccharofermentanales > Saccharofermentanaceae > Saccharofermentans. The sequence continues at coordinate 8,600 of JAGCGK010000166.1, forward strand.
TTCTACCGGGCTTAAGGTTGTCATCATCGGATGCGGCAAAGTCGGTGCCACTTTGACAGAACAATTAAGCGATGAAGGTCATGACATTACGATCATCGACACAGATTCAAGCAAAGTTCAGGAATTAGCTAATCTTTACGATGTAATGGGCGTTATCGGAAACGGCGCCAGCCTTGAAGCGCAGAATGATGCAGGCGTAAAAGATGCTGATGTCCTGATCGCGGTCACGGGATCTGACGAGCTTAATCTCCTTTGCTGCATCATCGCGAAGCAGTTCGGCCGATGCGCGGCCATCGCCAGAGTCCGTACTCCTGACTACAGTAAAGAATCCAATTACCTTCGTGAGAAACTCGGACTCGCGCTGGTCATCAACCCGGATCTCGAGGCAGCGAAGCAGACTGCCCGCATCCTTTATCTTCCGACGGCTCTCGAAGTCAATTCCTTCGCGCACGGTCAGGCCGAGCTCATCAAGATCAAGCTTCCTGAAGACACGATGCTCGACGGAATGCCTATCAGAAAGCTCGGCATGGACATCACCAACGATATCCTTATCTGCGCGGTCGAGCGCGACAATACGATAACCATCCCTTCAGGTAATTTCGAACTTAAGAAGGGCGACATCATATCCTTCGCGGCAACGAGAAAGGCAGCGAAGCAGTTTCTCACCAAGATCGGCTTTAAGACCAAAGCCGTTAAGAATACTCTCATCATCGGCGGCGGAAGATCCGCATATTATCTTGCCGGCGAACTTATAAGACGCGGTATCGACGTAACCATCGTCGAGAGCGACAGGGCAAGATGCGAGAGACTTTCCACCCTCCTTCCGAAGGCCGTTATCCTTAACGGTGACGGCATAAGCCAGGACTTCCTTAAGGAAGCCGGCATCGAAGATTATGATTCTGTAGTTCCTCTCACGGGTATCGACGAAGAGAACATCATGCTCACGCTCTATGCTAAGCAGGTTTCATCCGCGAAGGTGATCACCAAGATCAACAGGATCGGTTTTACGAACGTAATCAACAACTTAAACCTCGGAAGCGTTATCTATCCGAAGTACATCACATCCGAGGCGATCATCGCATATGTCAGAGCCAGGAAAGCGTCTAAGGGCAGCAACATCGAGACGCTGTATCACCTTTTCGATAACAGGGTAGAGGCAATAGAATTCTCTGTCTCCGGAATGCCTGAGATCATAGGAAAACCGCTTAAGGAATTAAGCCTTAAGGATAACCTTCTCATCTCGTGCATCTCGCATGACGGCGAGATCAAGATCCCGACAGGTCAGGATATGATCCGGGAAGGCGATACCGTTATGATCGTTACGACCCACAAGGGTCTCATGGACATCAAGGATATCCTTAAGTAAGAGGCGGCCCTAAGATGAATACGAAGATAATCAGATATATCCTCGGACATGTTCTCCGGATCGAAGCGGCATTCATGATGCTTCCGTTTATCATCGGCCTTTTCGATCATGAGAGACTGACTTTTATCTTTTTATTTGTTGCTCTCGGCGCATTCCTTTTGAGCATTCTGCTTACATTCAAGAAACCTGACGACATGGTCTTCTACTTAAAAGAAGGCTGCGTTGCAACAGCAGCGAGCTGGATCCTCATGAGTATCGTGGGCGCGCTTCCGTTCTGCATATCGGGAACCATTCCGTCATTTACGGACGCGCTCTTTGAGACCATCTCCGGTTTTACGACGACCGGTGCGAGCATCCTTAACGACGTCGAAGCCATGCCGCGCTGCTACCTGTTCTGGAGAAGCTTCACGCACTGGATCGGCGGTATGGGCGTACTCGTATTCCTTCTTGCCGTCGTTCCCCTGAGCGGCGGATCTCACATCAACCTGATGCGTGCAGAAAGCCCTGGACCGTCCGTCGGCAAGTTCGTTCCGAAGGTCCGTCACACGGCAAGGATCCTTTACCTGATCTACTTTTTCCTGACCGGGATCGAAGTCATTCTTTTGATGTTCGGAGGAATGGGTTTTCTCGACAGCACCATGACTTCATTTGCCACTGCAGGTACAGGCGGATTCGGAATCAAGAATGACAGCTTCATGAGCTTTACTCCGTATTCCCAATGGGTCGTCGCTATCTTCATGATCATGTTCGGAATGAACTTCAACATCTACTATCTTCTATTGTTCAGACAGTTCAAGAAAGCATTCTCCATCGAAGAGATCCATTACTATCTCCTGATCATCGTCGGCGCCATCGCGATCATATTCTTCAACATCAAGGACATGTTCACCACCCCGTTCGAAGCCATGACCCACACGGTCTTCCAGGTATCATCCATCATCTCTTCCACGGGATTTTCTTCCGCAGACTTCAACCTCTGGCCGAACGTCTGTAAAGTCGTTCTCGTCATATTGATGTTCGTCGGTGCCTGCGCAGGCTCAACGGGCGGCGGTATCAAAGTCACCCGTCTCGTCGTCCTCATCAAGACCATCGGCAAAGAACTCAAGAACTACATCCATCCAAAGCGTGTCAGCAAGGTCAAGATGGACGGCAAACCTGTAGAGCATGAAGTCGTTCGTGCGATCAACGTTTTCTTCATTACGTTCATGATCATCTTCTTCACTTCGATCCTTCTTATCTCTATCGAAAACTATGACTTTGCAACAAACTTTTCTGCAGTCCTCGCGACCATGAACAACATCGGTCCGGGCTTAAACCTCGTCGGTCCGACCTCGAACTTCTCGTTCTTCAATCACTTCTCAAAATACGTTCTGATGTTCGACATGCTCGCCGGCCGACTCGAGCTCTTCCCTCTCCTTATCCTGTTCCACCCGGGACTATATATTGACACGGTCAAGAGCAAGATGCACAGAAGAGCTAATAAGCAAAACGACTAAATGATAATGTCTTATTCAGAAGTAGCAGCCATCAGCGGAAATTTTGATCGAACCTCTTCTCTCCACTTCTCTTGCTCCTCATCACTAAGGCCATATTTGTCGATTATCTTGATCCATTTAACATCACCTGACTTGGCAATATAGTCATACATATTGTCTAAGTCACTATCTGCAACATCTTCATAAATAACTAGTCTCTCATCTGATGATTTCACCTTGAATAGGAAATAAATATGCTCTCCCTCATACATCATTTCTAAATATACATCTGAATTTTTCATGTCCGTACTTAGTTGGCTACTAGGATTACCTTCCAAATAATTATTTATCATAACTCTAGAGTCTTCTACTATCATGTAGAAAGGGGTGTGTGTTTGTGTTTCTTCATCTCTATAATATGATCCCTTTATATGTAGGATAACACCTACACTGTTACCTCCTTTTCCAATTCCAACGTATACTTGATTACCATATTTCTCAACAATCTGACGTTGAATATCTTCATATCCCTCATAGTATTTTTGTTGCATGTTATCGTATCTATCAGCTTGGTCCAAAAAGACACTGCAAGCAGACAGAAAGACAAGTACTAAACTCAACATAATTGAAACAGTTTTTCTCATTCAACACCTGCTTTATAACTACTATTGTTCCTTCATCCCAATCAATAAAATCGTTATAGTTACAAAAAACTTCATACAAAATATAATATTGTTCTCCCCAGCTCTGAATACGTAACCACTCATTATCTGATTCTCTATCAAGTATTACTCCTGTTATAGTAACATAGTGCGACGTCATAACATCATTCTTTTCTGGCAACCCGATTATTCCTTTTCCGTAATCTTCATTATTAAAATTCCCTCTCTGCAAAACCTGCAAAGAGGGAACTGATGAACATTTTACTCTTAACTGAGAGATTCAGCTATTCTAGGGAACATGGATTTAATGTGAGTTTCCCACTCAACCTGCTCTTTCTCATTTTGTCCAATCCCCTTATATGGTATATCGATATGAACAATATCTTCACCATTTTCTGCTAAATATTCATACATAGAATCAGGAAAGTTATCATCAAAAAAATAGTCTGGAACATCGCCTAAATCTATTGTCTCATAAGAAATATACCCCGCATCTAAATTTGTATCATATCCTTTCAAACTGTCAATTTGAAACAATGCTATATCGTGATCTTGTTGAGGCATGATCAATAATATCATTCCTATCTGTCCTTGAAGATTTTGTGAAAGAAGACTATCGGGGTTATCTCTCAAATAGGAGTTAACCATTACTCTAACATCATCAGCGATTTTGTATACAGGAACTTTTTTGCATGTGTCTTCGTTCTCAAAATATGCACTCTTTAAACCCAAAGTAATAGAGCAACCATCCCCACTCAAACTTAAATGAATATAAGCTCCATATTCATCTATTATCTTGTGTTCTATTTCCTCATATCCTTCGTCATAAGTCTGTGTTTTTCTATCGTATTTCTCTTCTTTTCTATATTGATTAGGGTACCTATCACAAGAACAAAAGATCACAATGAGTATAAAAACAAAGACAAATGTCTGCTTTCTTTTCATAAAAACACCTCGTTAATCAATTATAATAGCGGTTCCTTTAGCACCAAGTCCGCTTAACGCAACATTAAAATCAACAAAATCGCTGTATTTAATGTAATACACACTTCCCCAACTTTGAACTCTTAGCCATACAATCTCTTCCCCGTTAAAGTCATTATTGTCTATTAAAATCCCTGTTATAGTTACATAGTGAGCTGCTACTGTTTCCACCTTATCATCTGTTATAGTTGTGAATACGCTTATCTCTTTACTTGTATCTGAAAGCCTTCCTTCTAAGCCCTTTTCAACATAAGGATTAAGCAAATACATTGGAATACCTATTTGTTTATCTTCATCGCTATTGGATTTGTACTCATTGTATAACAAGCCAGGAATAAAAAGCTCATTCAATATGATAGGTTTGTAGTTTGATAGAGCTCCTTTTATTTTCTTCAAGACAGCTTCTGTATTAAATATTGATAATACCGTGAGCTTATTGTCAAATCCTTCCGAACCCAATACCTCTGACACCGTATTACAAGAAATGGGTGCCGGAGCCACAAGAGTAGTTCCATCAGAATACTTCAAATTAAAAAAATTATGATTTTCACATTTATCTAGTAGTTCAAAAAAGTCTTCTCTATATTTCGTTTCATAGTCAAGAATTTGAGAACCATGTTTAACGTAGAGCAAAACATCGTTCAAAGCTATAAGTCCACATCCTCCTTCTTTAATCAAAGCATAAGTTCTATCAAGATAATTGTAGAACGAAAACTCCTCCTCATAACTACTTATCTCTAGTTTTTTTACATCGCCGGAAAACCATGATTGATTTCCTCCATAATAATCTATATCCTCCTTAATAATATGGATATATCCTTCAGGATTTTTAACCATATATGGAAGGTTATATTTATCGAATATTATCGGATTAAAATCTCCACCACCTAAATCATAAGTCTCTATACAATTCTTCAGCGGTTTGCTGTCATATTGGTCAAAATAGTAGTCTCCGTCGGTATCTTCAAGTTCGGGATTGGATTTATAACTATATAAAGTCCATACTCCTTCTCCGTATTTGAAAAATCTGTCATAACGTTTTCCGTTGAATCCGTATTCAACAGGGACTCCGTTAACCTCCATCTTGGAAGTG
>JAGCGK010000167.1 GCA_017649645.1 Clostridiales bacterium
ATGAGACATCTTGACGGATATATTCCTGAATATCCTGTCGGCACAGCTGAAGATATCGCTAAGATGATCGCTGATTTCGTACCGATCGCTCGTGCAGTTGTCGGCGTTAAGAATCTCAAGATCATTACATTCGGACCTCGTCCGCAGGACTTCTTCGCTTGTAACGCTCCGATCAAAGGCCTCTATGAGCTTGGCGTAGAGATCGAAGAGAACTCTGAGCTCGATCTTCTCGTTTCTTACAAAGAGCACGAGAATGACCCGCGTATTCCTGATGTATGCGCTGACATGGCAAAGGAAATGGGCGAAGGCAAGTACTATCCTGAGATGAGTGCTCGTATGGCTCAGTTCGAGCTCACACTGCTTGACTGGGCAGAGAAGCACAAGGGTGCAAGAAAGTATGTAGCATTTGCTGATAAGTGCTGGCCGGCATTCCCGTCCCAGTTCGGTTTTGAGCCTTGCTATGTAAACAGCCGTCTGGCTTCCCGTGGTATTCCGGTATCCTGTGAAGTTGATATCTACGGTGCTCTTTCCGAGTACATCGGCATCTGCATCAGCGGCGATACAGTTACTCTTCTTGACATCAACAACTCCGTTCCGCAGTATATCTACGACGAGGAGAAGGACAAGTTCAAGAACTACAAGCTCACAGACACATTCATGGGCTTCCATTGCGGTAATACACCTTCCTGCAAGATGTGCTCTGACCGTGCGATCAAGTATCAGCTGATCCAGCACAGACTCCTTGAGCCTGCTGGTTCTGATCCGGATTTCACACGTGGTACTCTTGAGGGTGACATCGCTGCTTCCGATATCACATTCTATCGTCTGCAGTGCAACAGTGACGGAGAACTCGTTTCTTACATCGCAGAAGGTGAGATCCTCGATGTTAAGACACGTTCCTTCGGTGGTATCGCTATCTTCGCTATTCCTGAGATGGCTAGATTCTATCGTCACGTTCTTATCCAGGGAAGATTCCCGCACCATGGTGCTGTAGCATTTGGTCATTACGGAAAGCTGATGTTCGAGACATTTAAGCTCCTCGGACTCTGCCCGTGCAAGATCGGCTACAATAAGCCGGCCGGTGATCTCTATGCAACAGAGAACCCGTTCTGCTGATCTTTGATCTGAATTAATGAACAAGCGGGACTGCCCCTGCATGTAAGATGCGGGGGCAGTCCTTTTCTGTTATAATATAGGAATTAATATAAGAGAGAGTAGAAAACTTGATTCGTAAGTACTTGATCAAATTACTAAATAACATAAAGCTGCATAGTAAGTTTCTTATTATGTATCTTTTTTGCGTTATCATACCGCTGATTATTGCGAATGCCATTATTTTCAATTCTATATATACTAAAGAATATAATAACCGTTTACATGAACTGGATAATATCGCCAGCAAGTATATTTCCACCATCGATTCATCGCTGAATTATAATACTCGCATTGCCAGAGCTGTTGCCGGAAACCAGCAGCTTAATTCATTTCTTAATAAGAGATATAAAAACCTGAATGACTATTATGAGAAGTACTATGATTTTGTAAATAAGACATACTTTCAGTCTCTCGTCAGTCTGGTAAATGACCGAAGCGGTAAGATCATGATTTATGTGGATAATCCTACTATTTTTGAGAGCTCCACATTTAAGCAGATGTCGAAGATCAAAGATAAAGAATGGTATCAGCGCTTCGTAAAATCCGGGCTGGATGAGTGCCTGCTGGTGTTTTATGACGATAATGTTGAACTTGGCGAAAGCCGGAAAAGATTCATGTTTGTCAAGAAAATGCAGTCATTTGATTCCAGCTGCGAGAAAATCATCCGCGTTGATATGAACAGCGAAGAAATCAGAAATCAGCTTCTGCGTACTTCTAAAGAGTATAAAATGTACGTTTGCAGCGATGATTATGTTGCATTTACCCAGTATGGTACGGCTGTACTGAATATTAAGATCGAAAATGTAAAAAAAGAATATAAGATCATGTCCCATAAGGAGTACAACGCTTATGGCGCAAAACTCGATGTCTATGTATTCAGTAACGAGCTTTTGTTAAACTCAGTCATTCTCGCCAATCGATGGATCATTATTTTTCTCCTGCTTTTTACCTTGATCCTCCCGATCCTTATCATGAAGATCATAGAAAAATCCATAACGATGCGTATCGTGAAACTGGGCGATGCTTTTAACGGAAGCCAGGTCGATAAATTCCAGCCGATTTCAACTGTAGAGGGCAATGACGAGATCTCCGCGCTGATGCATAACTACAATAATATCGTGTCGATCAATAAAGATCTTATTAATTCCCTTTATAAAGATAAGCTGAAAGAACGTGAAAATGACCTTTCCCGTAAGAATGCTGAGCTACTGGCGCTTCAAAGCCAGATCAATCCGCACTTCCTCTTTAATTCACTTGAGAGTATTAGAATGCACAGTATTCTTAAAGGAGAGGATGAAACCGCTGAGATGGTTGAAAAGCTTGCCCTTATGACCCGTCAGAACGTGGAATGGGGCAATGATCTGGTCACTGTAAAAAAAGAAACCGAATCCATAGAAGCATATCTGTATTTGCAGAGTTATCGTTTCGGAGACAGATTATCCTTTGATGTTGATGTTGATAAATCCTGCGAAGATTATTTGATTCCTAAACTCACACTGGTTACCTTTGTTGAAAATGCCTGTGTACATGGAATTGAATCCAAATCTTCCGCCGGATGGATATTTGTCCGCGTGTATCAGAAAGAAAATGATCTTTGTATGGAGATCGAAGATACCGGTGGCGGTATGACAGATGAAGAGATTGCCAGTCTTTTGAAAAGCATCGATTCAGTCAGCATCGATCAGATAAAAGGGAAGAAGCATGTAGGTATTTTAAATGCATGCCTGCGATTGAAACTACATACTAATAACGATGTGTCATTTTCTATAGATAGTGAAGTCGGAGTAGGTATGTGTGTTCTTATCCGCATTCCGATGAAACGGCTTCGTAGAAATAAGTAAAGAGAGGGAATCATATGCTAAAAGTAATGATCGTAGATGATGAGCCTTATATCCTCCAGGGACTGCAGCTTCTGATCGATTGGAATCAGGAGGGTTTTGAGATCGATGCCCTTATGAGTAATGGTAAAGAAGCGCTTGACTATCTTTCCGATCATAAGATCGACCTGATCATTTCCGATATTAAAATGCCTGTAATGAATGGCCTGGATTTCCTGGATGAGGTTGAAAGACAGCATCTTTCGGATGCAAAATTCGTATTTCTTACCGGTTATGATGATTTTTCCTTTGTTCAAAGAGCTATCCGAAACAACTGTCTGGATTATATTCTGAAGCCTGTCAGTAAGGAAGATCTTCTTGCTCTTCTGCATAAGGTATCAAATCTCAATGAAGAGAAGGAGAAGGTCCGTGAGAGTCAGAAAAGCTTGGAAGATGCTTTTCTTGCGTCTAATCTGATGTCGATCATTAAAGGAAAATTTGATGAAAACAATATTGACTTTGTGAATAATCATCTTCAGCTGGCCGGCGGGATCCGTTTTGTAGATATCGAGATGATGACAGAAGATTCATCTGATGAAGAGGATGACTTTGACCTTCGAGTAATGCAGAAGCAGATGTTTGCTGCATGTAAAGATATTCTCAAAGAAAATGCCAGCCATTTCATTTTTGATGTTTCTTATGATAAGGATAATTATGATGTCGGGTTCATATACTGTGAGAATATGGCGACAAGAAGGGATATGACCGAAAAAGAGTTCTTCGAGATGTTCTTGAAGAAACTGGAAGTCCTTTTCATTAAGCCGGTACGTATCATGTGCGGAAAAACTGTTCCCGATGTTGCATCCCTTTCCAAGTCGTACAGTTCATGCATTCGTATCAGCAGTATTAAGGGATTCCATAAACAGAAGAACCTGTATTTTTATGAAGATGATATTCAGTTTGGCCAAAGCGGCATCGTTTTATGCAAAAACAGCCTGGATGAGGTGATCAGCGCCATTCAGTCAAATAATGAGGAAGCGATCAAGAGCGCTGTTCTGGCTCTGTATGAAGAAATGAATAACTCCGGTCAGAATAATGATGTTATCGATCTGAATATTAACTATCTGATGTTCCAGCTGATCCACCTGGCATCCGAACAGGATGATAATGTGAATCAGGAGGAAGTCATTCAGTATATTTCGGAGAAATCATTTGAAAACTCCTTTAAAAGAGGATCTCGTCAGCATATGGAACGTTTTGCGATCGAATATGCAGATTATCTCATGGGACTTCGCAAAAATGTTTCCCGAGGAATACTATCAAGCATCGAGGCGGAGATCCGTGATCACTATGCTGAGAATATAAGCTTGAGGAATTTAGGGGAGAAGTATTTCATCAACAGTTCTTATCTTGGGCAGATCTTCCGGAAAAAATACAACCAGTCATTTAAAGATTACCTGACAACTTATAGAATTAACGAAGCAGCGAAACAATTAGTCTGCTCAGATAAAAAGATCAATCAGATCGCCGCTGATGTCGGTTACCGTGATTGTGACTATTTTATCCGTAAATTCATAGAGACGATGGGCTGTACTCCGTCAAAATATAGAAAGACTCATGCCGAAAAATAGGGCGTTTTCATGCGCTTAAAGGCATATAGCATAAAACGCAAACGGTTTCGATGGATTTTCGTTGTGAAACATGCCTAGACTTTTTCATGGAATGAGTAAGAGTTTTTCGGGTTGTTTGAAATAATAACGAAATCTAAAATTAAAAAAGAATAAGTTGCACAAGCAACTCAATTTTAAGGAGGTTATATAATGAAATCGAAGAAGATTTTTGCGGTTGCACTGGCATGTATGATGACAGTTGGTTCTTTCGCAGGCTGTAAGAAAAAGAGCGACAGCAGCTCTACAACAGCATCTAGCGGTTCTGACACAACAGCATCTCAGACAGCATCTGATTCTGCTGCAGACCCGACAGAGACTGAGGGCTCAACAGCTGCTACAGAAGCTAGCACTTATGGCGCAGATGAAATTTCCGATTACACATTCCTGGCTTTCATGGCTAACAAGGAAATTAATGACGGAAATGACATTCAGGAAGAACTTGCAAAGCGTACAGGTGTCCGCATTAAAGAGACATGGAATGCTAACCAGGATGCAGCTGAGGCTGTTGGTACCATGATTGCTTCCGGCGATCTTCCGGACTTTATCGATGGTGGTAACGGATGTAAGATGCTCGCAGAGAATGATTGCCTCGTAGCTTGGGACGATTATCTCAAAGATCCTGCTTATGCAAACCTTAAGGAAATGTTCTCCGACAAGCAGTGGGAACTCTTCCGTCAGGCTGATGGTCACATCTACTGGGCAAACGTATTCGGTAAGACATATGGCGAGCCGAAGACAAGAACTCACAACGATGAAGCCTTCTGGGTACAGGTTCGTGTTCTTGAGGACGCTAACTATCCGGTAATCGAGACTCTCGACGAGTACTTCGCACTTCTTGAGAACTATGCTAAGAAGTATCCGAAGAACGAAGATGGTACAGAAGTAATTCCTTACACAGCTCTTTGCGAAGGTTGGAGATATTTCTGTATTGAGAACGCTCCTGAGTTCCTCGATGGTTATCCGAACGACGGTTCCGTTATCGTTCAGCTCGAGGGTGTTGACAAGCCGACAATCGTTGACTACAACACAACTCCGACAGCTAAGATGTACTTCAAGAAACTGAATGAAGTTTACAACGCAGGCATCATGGATCCTGAGTTCGCTACAATGGATTACGATGGATACATTGCTAAGCTGGCTTCTGGTGCTGTACTTGGTATGTGCGACCAGAACTGGGACTTCGCTCAGATCAACAACACCTTCATCGAGAAGGGCTTCGATAAGAAGGGTTACAACTATGTACCTCTCGGACTCGTTGCTCAGAAGGGTCAGACAAAGAACCAGTGGCACGCTTACGCTGACGTACCGAACGTTTCTTCCGGTATTTGCGTAACAACAAAGTGCGACGATCCGGATAAGGCATTTAAGTTCCTGAACACCTGCCTTGATCAGGATATCCACGATCTCCGTTTCTGGGGTATCGAAGGTACTGACTATCTCGTAGATGACAACGGTCTGTACTACAGAACAGAAGAAATGAGACAGAACTGGCAGTCCGACGCTTACCTCGCTAAGCACGTCTGCACATACTCCTACTTCCCGCAGTGGGGCGGTACTTCCCGTGATGGTAAGAACGCTATGAAGCCGGGTGATCAGGAGTCCGAGTTCTTCGCAACTCTCTCTGATCCGCTTAAGAAGGCATTTGATGCTTATGGATACACCGCTTACGGTGACTTCCTCAGATCTGAGCACATCACAGAGCTTGGTTTCTGGTATCCGATGTATTCTCACTCCAATGATATGGATACAACTACCGATTATGGTATGGCTTGGGCAAGAATGGGCGACTGCAAGCACGAGTGGCTCCCGAAGGTCGTAATCTCTAAGGATTTCGAATCTGATTGGGAGAAGTACCAGAAAGCTTACAAAGATTGTAAGCCGGAAGTATTCCTCGAAGAAATGCAGAAAGAGCTTGATCGTCGTATCGAACTCAGCAAGTAAGATTATTTACTAAATGATCGTGGTGGCAACCACTGTTGTATGACTGTGGTTGCCATCACTAGGTTTAGGGGGAAATTAACACATGAAGGTTGCTAATAACGGCGGAGCAGGATCCGTCGTTCTTAAGAAAAGAATAACGAAGACCGAGCTTCGCCGTCAGAGCGTTCTGCTTATTATCGCCGGTCTGTATGTTATTTATGGTATTGTGTTTTACTACCTTCCATTAGCCGGATGGACTATGGCTTTCGAGAACTTTAAACTCAAAGATGGTATCTTTGGTTCTGAGAAAGTCGGATTTAAATGGTTTAAAACTCTCTTCGAAGATAAGACCTTTTTACGTATTATTCGTAACACGTTGGCAATGGGTGTTATTAACCTGATTTCCACAACTGTCACTGCTATTGGTTTTGCTATTCTGTTAAGTGAAGTTCGAAATGTGATGGGAAAGAAGATCGTTCAGACGATTTCTTACCTGCCTCACTTCCTTTCCTGGATCGTTGTTACCAGTATCGTTAAAGATGCTTTCGCAACAAAGGGAATGATCAATGAGCTGCTTACAAGCTTAGGAATTATAAAGACTCCTATAAGCTTTTTCATGCATACACAGTATTTCTGGCCGATTGTTGCTATCTCAAATGTTTGGAAAGAGACTGGTTGGAATGCTATCATCTATCTCGCAACTATTACCGCGATCGATCCGTCTCTGTACGAAGCGGCCGCTATGGATGGTGCGGGCAGATGGCAAAGAATTAAGCATATTACAATTCCGGGTATTCGTTCTACGATCATCATTCTCTTGATCATGAATATCGGTAATGTTATCAATGCAGGTTTCGAAGTACAGTATCTGCTCGGTCTTGGTGTTCTCAAGCCGGTATCTGAGACAATCGATATCTACGTACTGAATTACGGTATGAAGAACTACTCTCTTGGTACAGCAGCAGGTATTTTTAAGACATTTGTGTCCATGACCCTGATCTTGCTATTTAACTTCATAGCCAAGAAAACAGGCGATGAACGTCTGTTCTAGGGAGGTAAAAGCATATGTTTAAAGGTAAAACAAAACACAAGATGTCTAGATGGGATTGGGCATTTGTTATCTGTAATACAATATTCCTTATCCTGTTCTGTATCGTAACTCTTTATCCTGTATTAAATACGCTGGCTTATTCTTTCACGGATAGTTCTGAGGCTATTCTTAAGAACATTCACCTGATTCCGAGAAAGCCAACTTTAGCAGCGTACAAACAGGTATTCGAGATGAAGGGCTTCCAGCGTGGTCTTATCATTACGGTTTCCCGTACGGTCCTTGGATCCTTCCTGTCTCTCTTTGCAAACGCTCTGCTTGCGTTTATTGTTTCCAGAAAGAACTTCCTGTTCAAGAAGAGCCTGTCTCTTTTCTGGGTAATCACAATGTACGCCAGCGGCGGTCTTATTCCTTCCGTTATCTTGATGAGATATCTCCATCTCACCGGAACATTCTGGGTATATATTTTCCCGGGTCTTGTAAGTGCATTTAATCTTCTCGTCCTCCGTACTTACATGAACTCTCTTCCGGATTCGTATGAAGAGTCTGCTCAGCTTGATGGCGCTGGTCATTTGACAGTATTCACAAGGATCATTTCTCCTCTGTGTAAGCCTGTTTATGCGACAGTATTCCTGTTCGTTGCTGTAGGACATTGGAACTCCTGGTTCGATGCTATGGTATATAACAGACTGAAGGAAAAGAATACTACACTGCAGTATGAGCTTCAGAAACTCCTCAGCAGCTTGACTCAGCTCAATCCTACCACAACTTCTGAAGGTAAGACTGAGAACATGACCACTGAGATTCAGGTTCGTGCTGCTGCAACGATCGCGACAATGCTCCCGATCATCTGCTTGTATCCGTTCCTGCAGAGATACTTTGTAACTGGTCTTACGATCGGTGGTGTAAAAGAGTAATACTTGCAAAATATTTTGCTACCTGTCTGTATTTAATATGGACAGGTAGCATTTTTTTGCGTAAAATCTTTGACGAAGGAGTGAGATAATGGATATTTTCAAGTACGACAGTCCGCTGATGTCGTTTTTAAATACAGTTTTTGATCTGATGTTTCTAAATATACTGTGTTTTATTTGCTGTATTCCAATCGTTACGATCGGACCTGCACTTGCAGCAAAATATGATGTGGCTATGCGTATCGTCAGAAAAGAGGAACCAACCATCTTTCGTCCTTTTTTCAGAGCATTTAAGAATAACTTTAAGCAGTCGATCATAATTTGGAGTGTTCTGCTTGTTGCGTGTTTTCTCCTTTATATCGACTGGTATTGGATTTTTCAAAATGGCATCGGAAATGTCTCGCCGTTTTATCTGATGGCAGCCATTCTGACGACATTAATCATTTCTTTTATCATTATGACGATATTTCCTATTATCGCGAGATTTGAAGTAACGATAAGAGAAGCGTTTAAGACATCCTTGCTTTTCTCGATGGTATATTTCCTCGGACTGCTTTCCATAACTATTATTTCGGCTTTTTCCTTATATCTGTGCATAAAATATATACGATTCCTTCCACTTGTGGTGGTAGTTTCTCATGTAATTATCGTATTTTGTCTCTGCCTGATACTTGTCCGCGGATTCTCGAAGCTTGAGGAAAGATTCGGAGAAACTGATGATTCAGAAGAGGAGAAGGCAGAATCTTCTGAGGAGGCAGAGAAATAATCATGTCAGATAAGGAATCTAATAAAGCAACAGCTGATGAAATTGAGGAAGTAAAAACTGTCCCCGAAGATAAGGATAGTGATGGAGGGATTTCTGTAAGACCGAAGAAGAAATCCTTTTCGGAAATGGATCTTAAAGAGAAACTCCAGTATTTCCGTGATTACTATCTTATAAAAGTACTGATCGGCTTGGCAATTCTGCTTGTGGCCGGATGGCTGATCCACGATATATTCCAGAATAAGAAGATCGTTTATTCCGGTGCCGGGGTCGGTGTAGATATTTCTGATAATGGAGCGGAATATCTGAAAAATGGTTTTATTGATTATCTTGGTGACGGTTATTCAAATAAAAAGATCGGCTACGGCGGTAATGTGCTTTTCGTACCGACAAGTGGAGAGTATAACGAGAGTTCTGTAGAGATGGCTTTCTTTTCACAGCTTGAGGCAGACATGTTCCAGTTTCTTCTGATCACTGAAGAAAAGTACACTTACTTTATGCCATATGAAATCTTCATTGACCTCTCCGGGTTGACCAATTTTCAGAATTATAGTCAAAAAGATATTCTTTATAATTTTACAGGACAGCCGGAAGCAATCCGCCTTTCAGATGAAATGAAGGAAAAACTCGGCGTAAGACAGCAGGATGTGTACCTTTGTTTCGTGAATAAAAACGATCACAGAGAATTGAATGAGAAGATGTTAGATTTTTTATTCTCATAGAGGAGGAATGAAAATGAAAATCTCCAGTATCTATAGTAATGGTATGATTTTGCAGCGTGAATCAGAAAATCTGATTCGCGGTTCATTTGAAGAATCAGAGGTTCTTTCTTTTTTGTTTGACGGGCAGGAAATGACTGTCAATTATGATAAAGACAATCTTTTATGGAGTGTTTCCCTTCCTGAAATGCCTGCCGGCGGACCTCATACGATATCCGTTTCCGTAAATGGAAACAAGGAAGAGATCACAGATATTCTATTTGGTGATGTCTATGTTCTTGGCGGACAGTCGAATATGGAACTTCCACTGATCTGGACAACGGATTTCCATTATGATGAGATCAGAAGTGCTGATTTTTCCGAGATCCGCCAGTTCGAAGTGCCGAAGATCCCGCTATTTGGGAAGAAAGAGAACATTCTCAACGGCGGATGCTGGGTAAATGCTGATCAGAAGCATATTGATAATTTCAGTGCGATTGGTTTTTACTTCGCGAAAGAAAAGTATTTAAAAGATCATATTCCTGTCGGTCTTGTTCAGACAGCTGTTGGTGGTGCTCCTGTGGAAAGTCTTATGAGCGAAGAGAATTTACGAGAGTCCTTCAGCCGGATCAAGCCTGACTATATACATTCGGGCGAATGTAATAAAGATAAGAGCAAAGGCTGTCTCTGGTGCTATGAGGAAAAACTCGAAAAGTACAGTAATATGGACTACGTGCAATCTGTTGCGACAGAGGATCTTAAGCGTCAGGAAGCATGGCACAAAAATGTAGATGATCATGATCCCGGATTGTCTTCTGGCTGGAAAAATAAGTGGCCGGCTGGTCAATATGAATCATTTGTTATGCCTTCCACCTTTTATCAGACTGCGCATGAGTCATTTAAGGGAAGTGTATGGCTCCAAAAGACCGTGAATATTCCTTCGTCCTGGTGTGATCAGGAAGTCGAACTTCGTCTGGGAACATTAATGGATGGAGATACAACATATGTAAATGGCACGAATGTTGGAGGCTTTGGATTTAAATATCCACCGAGACGGTATTTCCTGGCGCCGGGAATTCTTCATGAAGGAGAAAACACGATCACTATCCGTCTGGTCGTTGATACGAATATCGGCGGAGCAGTGAAGGAGTGTCCGTATTATCTGAAGTTAAAGGATCAGACGATCGATCTTTCCGGTACTTGGGATATGCGATTCGGATATAGTTCGGAGCCGTTGGAAGGACAGACATTCTTTATCTGGTCACCGACCGCACTTTTTAATTCCATGTTATATCCGATAGGTGGTCTTTCCTGTAAGGCGATCCTTTTCTATCAGGGAGAATCCAACTGTGAATATCCACAGTATTATGCTCCTTTACTGATCGATATGGTAAAAGAGTGG
This sequence comes from Clostridiales bacterium, assembly GCA_017649645.1. Classification (GTDB taxonomy): domain Bacteria; phylum Bacillota; class Clostridia; order Saccharofermentanales; family Saccharofermentanaceae; genus Saccharofermentans. Next base: position 11,388 of record JAGCGK010000167.1, read on the forward strand.
AGAACTCTCTTCGGGAAAAAAACACCATTTTATATGGCAGAGGTCACATACTGGCTTGGAGATGGCCCGGTCTATGAAGAGGATCCGTTTGATGGAGTGCGTAAGGTCCAGCACGAGGTTGAATCTCAGATACCTTCCTGTTATCTGATTCCGACCTATGATCTCGGGTTTTATAATGATCTGCATCCTCAGAATAAGAAGGAAGTCGCACTTAGATTTTTTGAAAAGTATATTGAAAATGAAAAATAATAGAAGAGGACAGCGAATAAATCAGCTGTCCTTTTTTATTCCAGCCAAAGGGTTTTTCGATACCGCGTCATGCAGCGATTCTTCATCAACATGTGTGTAGATCTGAGTCGTTGCTACACTCTGATGTCCCAGGATCGCCTGAAGCGTTCTGATATCGACCTGACCGTATTTATACATCAATGTCGCACAAGTATGGCGAAGCTTATGTACCGAGTAGGATGAAGCATCGATACCGGATGCTGTGAACAAGCGCTTAATGATGTTTTGAATCATCGGCGCACTGATCCTTGTTCCGCGGCTGCTGAGAAACAATGCTTCTTTATCTTTTTTCTTCATTTTGTCGCGCTCGGGATAATAATCATCCAGAGCACGTAAACATGCATCGTTGAGATATATCGTGCGTTCTTTATTGCCTTTACCGACAACACGAAGAGTATCATCGGAAATGTCGGAAAGATCGATATTCCGAAGCTCGGAAAGACGCATGCCGCAGTTAAGAAACAGCGTGACAATGCAGTAATCTCTGCTTGCAAATTCACTTTGAGAAGTTTCCGCTGCTTCGAGTAGATTTTTGCTCTGCTCAAGATTGAGATATTTCGGCAGTCTTTTTGCCCGACGGGGAGTTTCTAGGTCATACGAGGGATCATCTTTGACTATACGTTTCTTTTGGAAAAGATACTTAAAGAATGATTTGATGGTAGCAACTTTACGGGCTCTTGTAGCAGAAGATGCTTTTCGCTCGCGGGAAAGAAAGATCATAAAAGCGAAAAGATCATCTGACGTGATACTGTTTAAGAATTTTTCGTCGATATCGTTGATCGGGATATCTTCAAAGGAAACATCCTCTGAGAGCTTGACCAGACCACGATCCATCTTAAGAAACCGGAATAGAAGAATCAGATCATATTTGTATTCTTTTATTGTAAGAGGAGATTTTTCCTGAACCGCCTGCATATATCGCAAATACTGCTCCAGTATTGGAAATGTAGCATTTTCACCGGAAGATTTACCTTTGGGACGACTCATAACAACTCCTGATTAAGCAAAACTTATATTCTTAGATTAATAGTATCATAAATAACGAAAAAATGACTTGCTTTCCGATTTCTGTTGCGCTATAATACACCCATCAAAGACAAATGTCCACGACACGCGGACAATGAAAGAGGAAAATAAAATGGCTAAGTTAAGAGTTGGCGTAATTGGCGCAACAGGTTATGTGGGACAGAGATTTATCTCTCTGCTGGATGATCATCCGTGGTTTGAGTGTGTGGCAGTAGTTGCTTCTCCTCGTTCTGCCGGTAAGCCTTATGCTGAAGCAGTAGAGGGCAGATGGAAGATCGACTGTGAGATGCCTGCTTACGTGAAGGATATGATCGTTGAGAGTACTGAGGATATTGAAAAGGTCTGCCAAAAGGTTGATTTTGTCTTCTGCGCTGTTGATATGAAGAAAGAGGAGATCCGTGCTCTTGAGGAAAAGATCGCGAAGCTCGAGACTCCTGTTGTATCTAATAACTCCGCTCATAGATGGACTCCGGATGTTCCGATGATGGTCCCTGAGATCAATTCCGATCATGCAGCTATTATCGAGAAGCAGCGCGAAAGACTTGGAACCAAGCGCGGTTTCATCGCTGTTAAGCCTAACTGCTCGATCCAGAGCTATGTTCCGGCGCTGACACCGCTTCTCGGATTCGGTATTAAGTACATCAATGTTTGTACTTATCAGGCTATCTCCGGTGCCGGTAAGACTTTTAAGGACTGGCCGGAAATGGTTGGTAATATGATTCCTTATATCGGCGGAGAAGAAGAGAAGAGTGAACAGGAGCCGCTGAAGGTCTGGGGCCATATCGAAGGCAATGAGATCGTGAAGGCGGAAGCACCGGTCATCTCTGCACAGTGTTATCGTGTCGCTGTTCAGGAAGGTCATACTGCTGCAGTTTCCGTTAAGTTTGATAAGAAACCGACAAAGGAAGAGATGCTCGAAGCTTGGAAGAACTATAAGGGAGCCCCACAGGAACTTGAGCTTCCTCATGCGCCGAAGCAGTTCCTGCAGTATATCGATGAAGACAATCGTCCGCAGCCTGCTCTGGACGCTAAGTTTGAAGGTGGTATGGGCGTATCGATCGGCCGTCTTAGAGAAGATCCGATCTTCGACTATAAGTTTACCTGCCTTTCTCACAATACTCTTCGTGGAGCTGCCGGCGGGGCAATGCTTACTGCAGAACTTCTGTATAAGAAGGGTTATCTGACAGCAAAAGATTAATGATAATGAATCCGGCATTCTGATCTCATCTGTAAAGATGAACTTCTTACAGTTCGATCAAGTGCAGATGAATCGTATGTCGGGTTCATTTTCTATATCTGGTTTTCGGGAAAATGATTTTTTGAAAAGGTGTTGACGAAACCAGCTATTATCGTTATAATCTTTCTTGCGCTTTGAGAAATGGGTACAAACTCAAACAAGCGGGCCTTTAGCTCAGTTGGTTAGAGCAACCGGCTCATAACCGGTCGGTCTTGGGTTCGAGTCCCTGAAGGCCCACCACTTTGAAGCCAATACATAATATATATATTTCGAGGGAGAATTCCCGAGCGGCCAAAGGGGGCAGACTGTAAATCTGTTGTCACCGACTTCGGTGGTTCGAATCCACCTTCTCCCACCAAGACAGACCTTGTGTCTGTCTTTTTTTTTGTTTGTTTAGTATAATTTGATTATCTTATTTGTGGGGATAAGCAAAATGAAGAGCTCAGTTTCAAGAATTGTTTCTTTTCTAGTAGTTTTTTCTTTGTTGACGGGATGTGCGGTGAAAGTTGAGCATGTTTCTAAGGCGAAGTTCTCAAAAAGAGAAACCTCTAGTAAAGTTACTGAAAGCGAAACGTACTTTACGGATTATACTGATCACACGACAACAGCAGCAGCTTATGATTTTTCTTCATCAACAGATACAGATAAACCGGCATATACAGATAAGATTTCCGATTATACTTTCCTGGCTTTCATGGCTAACAGGGAAATCAATGACGGAAACGATATTCAGGAAGAAATTGCAATGCGCACGGGAGTTCGCATTAAAGAGACATGGAATGTTAACCAGGATGCATCTGAGGTTGTTGGTACCATGATTGCTTCCGGCGATCTTCCGGATTTTATCGATGGGGGTAACGGATGTAAGATGCTCGCAGAGAATGATTGCCTCGTAGCTTGGGACGATTATCTCAAAGATCCTGCTTATGCGAACCTTAAGGAAATGTATTCAGACAAGCAGTGGGAACTCTTTCGGCAAGCGGATGGTCACATCTACTGGGCGAATGTTTTCAGTAGTACATATGGCGAGCCGACCACAAGAACTCACAACGATGAAGCCTTCTGGGTACAGGTTCGTGTTCTTGAGGACGCTAACTATCCGGTAATCGAGACTCTCGACGATTATTTCGCACTTCTCGATAATTATGCTAAGAAATACCCGAGAAATGATGATGGTACTAAAGTAATTCCTTATACAGCGCTTTGCGAAGGATGGAGATATTTCTGTATTGAGAATGCTCCTCAGTACCTTGATGGTTATCCGAATGATGGCTCTGTTATTGTGAATATTGATGATCCGAGTCATCCGAAGATCATTGATTATAACACGACTCCGACGGCAAAAATGTATTTTAAGAAATTGAATGAAGCTTATCACGCAGGCATCATGGATCCTGAGTTTGTGAATATGGATTATGATACATATATTGCAAAACTTGCTTCTGGAGCTGTTCTTGGTATGTGTGACCAGAACTGGGACTTCGCTCAGATCAATAACGCCTTCATCGAGAAGGGCTTCGATAAGAAGGGTTACAACTATGTGCCTCTCGGACTCGTTGCTCAGAAGGGTCAGACAAAGAATCAGTGGCACTCTTACGCTGACGTTCCGAACGTTTCTTCCGGTATTGCTGTAACGACCAAGTGTGATGATCCGGATAAGGCATTTAATTTTCTGAATGCTTGCCTTGATCAGGATATCCACGATCTCCGTTTCTGGGGTATCGAAGGTATAGACTATCTCATAGATGATAACGGTCTATACTACAGGACTGAAGAAATGAGACAGAAATGGCAGTCCAATGATTACCAATATAATCACGTCTGCACATACTCCTACTTCCCTCAGTGGAGCGGTACTTCCCATGATGGTAAGAATGCTATGAAGCCTGGGGATCAGGAGTCCGAGTTCTTCGCTACTCTCTCTGATCCGATTAGAAGGGCATTTGATGCTTATGGATACACATCTTACGGTGACTTCCTTAGATCTGAACATATTAAAGAGCATGGTATTTGGTATCCGATGTATACTTACTCAAATCAGATGGATACAACTACCAATTATGGGTTAGCTTGGGCAAAAATGGGCGACTGCAAGCACGAATGGCTCCCTAAACTTGTTCTTTCAGGCAATTTTGAAGCGGAATGGGCAAATTATATGAATGCATATGCCGAATGCAGGCCGCAAGATTTCCTTGATGAAATGCAAAGGGAATTGGATCGGCGAAATCGTCTCGGATAATATATATTTTAAAAGGAGAAAAATATGAAAATTCTTGTTACAGGTGGTACGGGCTATATTGGTTCACATACATGTGTTGAACTCATCAATGCCGGTCATGATGTTGTCATTTTCGATAATCTTTCCAACTCTACGGAAGCATCTCTTGACCGCATCTATGACATAACCGGAAAGCGTCCGCTGTTCTATAAAGCGGATATGAGAGATCTTGATTCTATGCGTCCGATCTTTCAGGAAAATAGAATCGAGGCTGTTATTCACTTTGCCGGTTTAAAAGCTGTTGGCGAAAGTGTGTCAAAACCTTGGGAATACTATTACAACAATGTTGTAGGTTCTTTGAATCTGCTGTCTGTTATGAAGGAGTTTGATGTAAAGAAACTCGTCTTTTCTTCCTCTGCAACGGTTTATGGCGATCCGGTTATTATCCCGATTACTGAAGAGTGCCCGCTTGGCACTACGACCAATCCATATGGCGAGACGAAAAAGATGCTGGAAAGGATCTTCACGGATTTCCAGAAAGCAAATCCGGACTGGCATGTAATGCTTCTTCGTTATTTCAATCCGATCGGTGCTCATGAGAGCGGTCTGCTCGGTGAAGAACCCAATGGTATCCCGAACAATCTGATGCCGTATATCATGCAGGTCGTGGTGGGTAAATTGCCGTATCTGCGTGTGTTTGGAAATGACTACAAAACGCATGACGGTACCGGTGTTCGTGATTATATTCATGTTGTAGATCTGGCGAAAGGCCATGTAGCTGTAATGAAGAAATTTGAGGATGCTCCAGGCGTATATATTTATAACCTCGGCACCGGTATCGGATATAGTGTACTGGATATAGTTAATGCCTTTGGAAAAGCAAATGGAATCGAGATTCCTTATCAGATCGTGGAACGTCGTCCGGGTGATATCGATGCATGTTATTCAGATCCATCGAAGGCGGAAAAAGAACTCGGATGGAAAGCACAGTATGATCTTGAGAAGATGTGCAAAGACTCGTATAACTTTGCGAAAAAAGCACTGTAATTACGACTTTCTTCGCCTCTTAGACACTTTGTTTCTTGTTTGACACGATATTTTCGTTATGCTAATATATTTCCGTCATTTGCGGGGTTGTGGCGGAATGGCAGACGCAGCAGACTCAAAATCTGCCGACCTTAAATCGTATGGGTTCAAGTCCCATCAGCCCCACCATATTTGTTAATGTGCAATAGAATCACCCTTTTTAGGGTGATTTTATTGTATTTAAAAGAAATACACAGTTTAAAGCATGATGTGTATAATAAAGTAAAATACTATGTTTACGAACAGTTGGGTTATTTATGGAAAAGAGATTTATTAAGTTCAGTCCGCCGGATATCAGTGAGTCAGAGATCAATGAAGTATGTGAAGCTCTGCGCTCCGGATGGATCACAACCGGACCTCGAACCAAGTTGTTAGAGAGAAGATTGGCAGCTTATATCGAGACCGGCCGAGTGGATATTGATACAGAATCCGATCCTTCCAGATGGTCGAACCGCGTTGCCTGCCTGAATTCTGCAACTGCAGCTGAGGAACTGAATCTTCGCATCCTCGGAGTTTCTGAAGGGGATGAGGTTCTTGTTCCTGCTTATACATATTCAGCGTCAGCTTCTGCGGCTATCCATTGTGGCGCAACTGTCAAGTTTGTGGATATTCAGAAGGATGGCGAGCCATCTACCCATATGCCTGAAATGGATTATGGTAAATTGGCCGATGCGATCACGGAGAAAACGAAAGCAGTTGTTTGCGTCGATCTGGCCGGCATCGTCTGTGATTATGAAAAAGTATTCAGCATAGTTGAGTCTAAGAAATCATTGTTTCACCCGATGGAGAGCGATGGATCTCCATTATCTGAGTTTTCTTCCCGGATTCAGCATGCTCTGGGCCGTGTTGCTGTTGTATCAGATTGTGCGCACGGACTTGGTGGAAGCAGATCTTTTCATGGAAAAGTGACATATTGCGGTGCACTGGCTGATTTTACCGGATTTAGTTTTCATGCGGTGAAGAACTTCACCACCGCAGAAGGCGGAGCCTCTTCCTGGAAGAGCATACCGGGCATTGATGATGCGGAGATCTATAAGTTCTTCCAGCTTCTGAGCCTGCACGGCCAGAATAAGGATGCCCTCGCAAAGACGAAAGTCGGTGCTTGGGAATACGACATTATCGGGCCATGGTATAAGTGTAATATGACCGATATTATGGCTGCGATCGGTTTGCGACAGCTTGACCGTTACCCGGGACTTCTTGCGAAAAGAGAAGAGATCATCCGAAAGTATGATGCTGTATGTGATGAACTTGGTATATCACATCTGAATCATCATGTTCCGGGTATTGACAGCAGCAACCATCTTTATCTGATGCGTATTCCCGGAATCGATGAGGAAAAAAGAAATAAGATCATCACAGATCTTGCTGAACTTGGTGTTACAACTAATGTTCATTACAAGCCGCTTCCGATGATGACGGCATATCGTGAGCTTGGTGCGGATATAGACGATTTCCCGAATTCGTTCGACTATTATAGAAACCTGATCACGCTTCCTTTGCATACTTTACTTAGCGATGAGGATGTGGAATATATCTGTTCTTCCTTGAGAACTGTTATGAGGGAAAATATCTGATGCTTAAGAATTGGAATGATCTTCCTGAATATATGAGAGTCCCGGAAGTTAAGCCATACTATGATTCCCTGAAGAAAAAAGGATTTCAGAGAGGCTGTAAGCGTGTTTTCGATGTTTTTACAGCAATCATCCTTTTGGTGCTTCTTGCACTTCCGATGATCATCATAGCTATTCTCATTAAGTGTGATAGCAAGGGACCTGTATTCTATCGCCAGGAACGTATCACCAGATACGGTAAGCATTATCGCATCCATAAGTTCAGAACAATGGTCAATAATGCAGATAAGATCGGTTCCGCGGTTACTGTCGGAAACGACAGCCGTATCACGAAGATCGGTTCGAAACTGCGCGGATGCCGACTGGATGAGCTTCCGCAGGTTCTTGATATCCTTAGTGGAAATATGAGTTTTGTAGGTACCCGTCCGGAAGCCGTTAAATATGTTGAGAAATATCAGCCGGAGTATTATGCCACTCTTTTGATGCCTGCTGGTATTACAAGTGAGGCATCGATCCGTTATAAAGATGAAGATAAGCTTTTAAACGAGGCTGACGATGTCGATAAAGTGTATCTTGAGAGAGTTCTCCCGGACAAAATGAAGTGGAATCTTAAGAGTATCTCCGGTTTTTCATTTGGCGGTGACATTATGACCATGTTCCGTACAGTTGCTGCTGTTGCTGGAAAGGATTATCAGTAATGACGAAATTCAGTGTTTTGATGTCCTTATACATGAAAGAAAAACCCGAGTATGCGCGAGAATGCTTCGAGAGTCTTTTAAGTCAGACGGTAAAAGCAGATGAATGGCTGATCGTTGAAGACGGTCCATTGACAGAGGATCTGTATGCACTTCTTGATGAATATGAGAAGAAATATCCGGGATTGATCAAGAGAGTCCCTCTTAAGCAGAATTCAGGACTCGGTCTTGCTCTTCGTGCTGGTGTTCCGGAGTGCACTTATGATCTCATTGCCAGAATGGATACCGATGATATTGCCAGAAAAGATCGTTTTGAGAAGCAGATAAGTGCTTTTGAAAAGGACCCGAAGATCGATATCTGCGGATCCCAGATCGATGAGTTTGAGACTTCTCCGGAAGTGATCGTGGCACATCGTACAGTACCGGTAACGCATGATGAGATCGTGCAATATCAGAAGAAGAGAGATGCTTTTAATCATATGACGGTCATGTATAAGAAAGAGGCTGTTTTAAAAGCAGGAAACTACGAGTCTTGTCCGCTTATGGAGGATACTTATCTGTGGGTGAGGATGATCCAAAGCGGCGCTAATTGCATGAATATCGATGAGCCGCTCGTTTTTGCCAGGATCGGCCATGATATGTATGAGAGACGCGGTGGATGGAGTTACTTCAAGAAATACAGAACCGGCCGCAAGATGGTGAAAAAGACAGGTTTTATCAGCGGATGGGATTATCACAAGACGATCATTATCCAGTTCATCGTGGCCATGATGCCGGGAAAACTAAGAGGATTTGTATTTAAGAAACTATTGCATAACTGATAAAGGTGAAAGATGAAATCCAGTAAACAGATATATTCTGAATATTTCAAAGAGTTCGAGATCAGTCCCGAGGAGATCAAGGCGCTGCATGAAGCGCTGCTCGGAATGTATATCGATATTAAGACCGTATGTGATAAGCATAATATCAAGTGTATGCTGAGCGGCGGTACGCTTCTCGGTGCGATAAGACACAAGGGATTTATTCCATGGGATGATGATATCGACATTATGATGGTTCGTGAGGAATATGAGAAGTTTGCCAAGGTTTTTCCGGGCGAATTCTCGGATAAATACGAGCTTGTTCAGCCTCTTGATCCCGGTTATTTCAATAAACAGCCGAAGATCTTTAAGAAAGGCACGACGCTGGTAGAGATCCCGTTCGCAGGCGTGCATCAGCATGACAATCTATTCATCGATGTGTTTATTATCGAGAACTGTCCGGCTCCTGGTTTCAGAAGAAATTTCAGAGCTTTCCGGTATGACTTTGCTTTTAAGGCGTCAAGTGCATGTATTGACTATAAATATCCGTCTCCGGTCATCCTTGAGAAAGGGAAGACCTGCGAGGAAGTAAGAAAGTACTACAAAATGCGAAGAAGACTCGGATTCATCTTCTCTCATCTGGGTGGCATGAGGTTTTATTTGAAAAAATGTGATAAACTAGGAAGGTATCCGAAAAAGACGGGATGGCTTGCTGTTCCATCTGCGATCAGTTATAAACGGGAGATCCTGCCGGATAAGGTTTTTACTGAGTTATCGCAGGGTGAGTTTGAAGGCCTTACTGTTACTATACCGGCAGATTACGATCAGTATCTGACGAATCTTTACAGGGATTATATGACGATCCCTCCGGAAAACAAAAGGGAAACACACTATGCCAGTAAAATGGTATTGTGATCAAGTGGGAGATATAGTATGGCGAATATTGCACTGATTATAGCCGGTGGCTCCGGAAACAGAATGCATCAGGATATTCCGAAGCAGTTCCTGACGGTCAATGAAAGACCTGTAATTATTTATACGCTCGAGGCTTTTGAGAAACACCCGGAGATCGATGCGATCGGTGTTGTTTGTATCGAGGGCTGGGAGCAGGTGCTTCAGGCGTATGCCAAACAGTTTAATATTTCCAAGTTAAAGTATATTGCTCCTGGTGGATCAAATGGCCAGGGTTCTATCCGTAATGGTCTTTTCGAGCTCGAAAAGCACTGTTCGCCTGATGATCTTGTTCTTATTCATGATGCGATCCGTCCGATGGTTTCGGCGGAGATCATTTCCGACAACATTCGTGTTGCGAAGAAGAACGGTAATGCGATCACTGTCATTCCTTGTGCGGAGGCGATGCTTCAGACGGAAGATGGTGAAATCTCCACCGGAACATACCCGCGTGATTCGTTAAAGAGAACTCAGACACCGCAGGCTTTCCGTCTCGGAGATATCTGCCAGCTCCATCGTGATGCACTGGAGAAGGGAATCACGAATTCCGTTGCTTCCTGCACGCTTATGATCGAGATGGGAAATCAGGTGTATTTTTCTTCCGGTTCTGAGAAGAACATCAAGCTTACGACAGTTGAGGATATAGACATTTTCAAGGCGCTCCTTGCAGCTTCCAGATCTGACTGGCTCAAAGAGTAAGGTGGATTATGCTGTTTCAGAATAAGCAATGGCAAAATGATATAGATTTAGTGCTGCCAGTTTTCGAGGAACTTTCCTCGGAAGAAGGCAGTTCGTTTTTCATTACCGGAGCGACAGGCCTGATCGGTACGGCTATCGTTCATGCGCTGCTTCGTTTTAACGATAAATACGGAACCGGTTTTCAGATCATCGCGACCGGAAGAAATGAAAAGTCACTTTCTGATCGTTTCTCTGACTGCAGGGAAAGAGAAGATCTGATCCTGGCTGTTTTTGATGCGGAAAAGCCGTCGATCGAGCCCTCGATGAAGATCGACTATATCATTCATGCTGCCAGTAATGCTTCTCCGAAGGCGATCATTGAAAGCCCGGTCGAGACTTTGATGGGAAATATCGGAGGTCTTTCTTATCTGCTTTCCTATGCGAAGGAAAACGCGGTAAAGAGAGTGCTTTTTGTATCCAGTTCGGAAGTCTATGGACGTAAAGATCAAAGTACCCCGTCACTGGAGACGGAGTATGGTTTTATCGACCCTCTGAATCCTCGCAATGCTTACTCCTACGGGAAATGTGCAGCTGAGACACTCTGTGTTTCTTTCCTGCAGGAATATGGTGTGGATTCCGTGATCGTACGTCCCGGACATATCTTCGGACCCACATGTTCGCAAAAGGATGTGAGAGTCTCCTCCGCCTGGGCATATGACTGTGCTTCTCAAAAGGATATCGTCATGAAGAGTGCCGGCTCGCAGATCAGGAGCTACTGCTACTGTCTGGACTGTGCATCCGCCATTCTTAAAGTCCTTGTAAAAGGCGAGAAGGGGCAGGCTTATAATATCTCTAACCGGAATTCCATCATGAGTATCAGAAAACTTGCGGAGATCATGACATCTCATGCCGGTGTCAGACTTGTCACGGATATTCCGTCAGAAGCTGAGGCGAAAGCATTTAATCCTATGGAGAATTCTTCGCTTGATAGCACAAAACTCGAAAACCTCGGCTGGAAAGGTGCTTTTGATGCGGAAACAGGTGTGAAGCATACGATCGATATTCTTAGGGAGGTGAGTGCGCTTGAGTAACAAGGCTCCGTCACTTCTTAAGGATTCCTGCTATTTCTGTACCTCGACTTACCAGCTATTCTCGATCCTTTCGCTGGCCATCAGCCGTAAAGAAAAGGCAGATCTATATATTGATCCGCAGTTTAAAGATGCTGAGATATTTGCACAGCGGATCGAGTTGCTTGGTATCTTTGACAGTGTCTTTATTATCGATTCGAAAAAGATCTACAGTAAGTATATCTCCCGTGAGAGCGGTCTTATTAACCATCTGCAGATCGCACGCACATATTTCCATGTAAACAGCATCTCTAAGATCATTGATTGCAATAATGCTTCATATAAAAACATCTTCGTGTCTTCACGCGCTTTTATCCCGCGTCTTTATATACTGAGCTGTTATAAGAAAAAAATGGATGTGAAAGTCTATTATTTTGATGATGGAGTAGGAAGCTACTACGGAAACAGCGCTCTTAACCCGAGCAAGGCCGATGGAATGGTGAGAAAAGTGCTTTTCGGGAAGAAGGCACTTGATTTTGATCAGGACCGTTATCTTATGTGCCCGGAGATGTATAAGAAGATCAATGGTGAAACACCTTATCAGGTACTGGGGATCGACCGTTTCTTCGATCATCCGGAATATTCGGATTATCTTGATAAAGTATTTGTTCCCGGAAAAGATGTCGGGCTTTCCGAATCAGCAGTCATTCTGGAGGAGATCTCTGACACGTTTGGAAAGAAACTCGATGATCTGAATGCGCTGTATCAATATACGCTGGAAGCATTCGGTCCGGATGATCTTCTGATGAAGAGACATCCGAGAAGCAAAGATGAGAAACGGAAAGGATTTAGGTATTATCAGAAGTCGGAACTGCCTTTCGAGATCCTTTGCATCAGGAATGATATGAATAAGAAGGTACTCATCTCTGTTGGAAGCACCGCGCTTTCAACTCCGAAGATGATCACGGGGCAGGAGCCATATGTCATTCTGCTTTATAAGTTCATTCAGAATGAAGGCATGAATCAGGAACCACTGGATCATTTCTTTATGGCACTGAAAGAGTCATATGGGAACCCGGATAAAGTAATGATGCCGGCATCTTTTGATGAGTATAAGGAATGTGTTGAGAAGATACTTGGAGAGATACGCCGATGAGTGAATCATTTAATGTGAAAAATCAGATAATAACACTCGCCGGATGTCTGTATTTTGTGGCGATGACATTGCTGACGCAAAATGACTCTATGCCGTTGCAGCTCTTCTGGTATGCATCGATCCTTTTCGGTGCCGTTGTCACATGTGTTGTAAATCTGCATATGTTCAGGAGAAATGTTGTTTTATTCCTTCTGATGTTCGCTGCTACCGGTGTTGCCAACCATTTTCTGGTCGGCTCGATCTCGATAAAACCGTTCGCGCTGATGTTCATTCAGTTCTTTATAGCGCTTCTTTTCCTGAATAAACGGTTTGATTATAAGGCACTTCTGGCCATCATACTTTTAAACGGCGGCATCATAATGCTGAAGTTTATGACGGTCGGATTCTGGGGAGATCTTTATATCAATTCATCAAATAACTTCGTTTCGGTCTATATGCTGTATCCGACCGTTTTGTATTACTCTATCGCAGAATCACGTAATGAAAAGCCCTATTTCTGGCCGGTTGCTTTTCTGTGGATCATGAGTCTTTTGTCTCGTGGACGTGGCGGTATTATCGCTTCGACATTCCTGTTTGTCGGCATATTCTATGTGATGTACAGAAAGAAAAAGCGCGATGTTCGTGCTCTGTTCCTTATCATCTTCTTTATTTTTGTGGCAGCTGTGGCTGTCAATATTGACAGGATCATCAATATGATCGACAGCTCCATGATATCCGAGACATTCCGTGACCGTGGTATGAACAGTTCACGTATGTACCTTTGGAAGGACTATCTCAAACTTGCATTTTCTGAGAAGAAGTATCTGATCTTCGGTGCGGATATTCATAAGACGCTTTCCTGGGAGAGATATGTAGGAAACTCCCATAACAGTTATATCAATATTCACACATATAATGGTCTTATCTGTTTCGTTTATGTGATGGCGATTCTGGTGAAGAATACAATTCAATCTATCCGGTATAAAAGACCATTCTACTTTTTCTGCCTTGCCACGCTGCTTTTTAGGGCGTTTACCGATAATGTGTTCTGGATGACATATGGAACGGTGACTCTGTTCGTTATGCTGTTCCTGTTTTCTGTTCCGGAGAAAATCACGAAGAATAAAGAGGTTAAAGAACTGAACTGATATGAGTAGCAATAAGATTGAAGGAAAAGCACTGAAAGCCGGTGCCTGGTACACGATCTCCAACTTCCTGATGAGAAGTATCGGTATCATTACGACTCCGATCTTCGGAAATCTCCTTACCAGAGGGGAATTCGGCGCATATAATAACTTTACTACATGGCTCGGCATCTTAACGATATGTATCACTCTGAATCTTGACAGTACATTTATCAGCGCCAGATATGATTTTGAAGATACATTCGATGAGTATATTCTCTCGGTTTTAGGACTGAGTACGATCTCCTCAATAGTTTCCATATTTGTTCTGAATCTTATTTTCCCGCTAGTTCAGCCGATCCTGCATATTGACCGGTTTTTCCTGAACTGTATCCTGGTATATCTTGTATTCCTTCCTGCGGTGAATATGTTTCAGGCAAGGGAAAGATACTATTACAAGTATAAAATGTCCGTCGTCCTGAGCTTCATTGTTTCGATCGGAACTGCGCTTCTTTCTGTATTGCTGGTTGTCAATATGGATGACCGTTTGACCGGACGAGTCATCGGAAGTGTCATTCCGACGATCATTGTCGGTATCGTGCTTTATATAGTCATCATGAATCTCGGCGGAAGATCATTCAAAAGAAAATATTGGAAATATGCGATTAAGGTCTGCCTGCCGTTCATTCCGCATCTGCTTTCCATGTCTCTTCTTAATTCCATGGATAAGTCGATGATAACGAATATCTGTGGGGAAGAGGCCAATGGACTATATAGTATGGCATATACGTGCGGGTCTCTGGTCTCCATACTGATTATTTCTCTGAACTCTGCCTTTGCTCCCTGGCTCGGCCAGAAACTTCACGAGAAGAACTATGCAGATGTTCGTGCTTTTTCAAAGAAGTACATTCTCATCTTTGTTGCAATAGCGATCCTGATGATGTTCTTTGCCCCGGAGATCCTGTTTATTATCGGTGGTGGCCCGAAGTATCTGGATTCTCTTTATGTTATGCCGCCGGTCGCCTGCGGATGTATCTTCCAGTTTATGTACACGATGTTCGTAAACGTTGAGCAGTTTTCAAAGAAGACGGTTGCTATGGCGATCGCAAGCGCATCGGCTGCACTGTTGAATTTTGTCCTGAATATGATATTTATCCCTCAATATGGATATATCGCAGCGGCCTATACAACACTTGCCGGGTTTGCCTGGCTTCTTGCAGCGCATATGCTGATCGTTCGATTTTATAAGATGAATGAGGTATATCCGTATAAACTGATCGCACTTGTAGCCGTAGTATCGATTTCAATCACCATTGTGATCAATCAACTGTACGATTTTCCGGTGCTCAGATGCATTTTGGGAGGAATTTATTCGGTATGTCTGTTGTGTGTTATTATAAAGTATAAAGATCAACTCATTCAGGTGTTAAAAAGAGGAAAGAAGAAAAATGTTTAATCTTGAGAGTTTTATAGGTAAATATGTCACGCATAGAGAGAAATCTATGTTTTTGAATGACATTAACAAAAATAAGGATGAATTGTCAAAGAAGATAAAAGGGAAGAGCGTACTTGTTATCGGTGGGGCCGGTAGTATCGGTTCCTCCTTTATCAAGGCAATTCTTCCTTTTGAACCGGCATCGCTCGTTGTCGTTGATATTAATGAGAATGCACTGGCCGAACTGACACGTGACCTTCGTTCCACGCCAGGTATGTATGTGCCTGAGGATTATATTCCGTATCCGATGGATTTTGCCTCTCCGGTATTTGAGAAAATGTTCAGGGAGCGCGGCGGATTTGATATCGTCGGTAATTTCTCCGCTCATAAGCATGTCCGCTCCGAGAAAGATATCCATTCTGTTGAAGCATTGATCCAGAATAACGTCATTCATGCGAAGGGGCTTCTGGATCTTCTTTCCGAGTATGCTCCTGAAGAATATTTCTGTGTATCTACTGATAAGGCAGCAAATCCGGTAAATATCATGGGTGCATCGAAGAGAATCATGGAAGATCTGATCTTCAGTTATTCTGACCGTTTCCCGGTCAAGACGGCACGTTTTGCCAATGTGGCTTTCTCCAACGGTTCGCTTCCGGCAGGATGTCTGGCTCGTCTTTCTAAACTTCAGCCGATCTCTGCTCCATCTGATGTTCGCAGGTATTTTGTATCTCCGGAAGAATCCGGTCAGATCTGTATGCTTTCATGTATGCTCGGTGAAAACCGCGCGATCTTCTTCCCGAAGCTGAAAGAAGCGCAGATGATGACTTTTGATGCCATTGCTACCGCATTGATTGAAGAGCATGGTTATACAGTACTAAAGTGTGATTCTGACGCTGAGGCGATCGAGAAGTCTAAAGCTTTGAAAGAAGGTTCTACCGAATATCCGGTTCACTATTCGATCTCGGATACATCCGGTGAGAAAGCCTATGAGGAGTTTGTTACAGATACGGAGACCGCAGATATGGACCGTTTTGAAGCTCTTGGTGTGATTACAGGCAAGGCAATTCCGGATCAGTCTTCCGTTCTTAAACTCTGCTCGGATCTGAATAGTGCTTTTGAACAGGAATCTACTACCAAAGCGCAGATCGTCGATATTATGAAGGACTATCTGCCGAACTTCCAGCATATTGAGACCGGAAAGAGTCTCGACAGCAAAATGTGATTGAGAAAGGACCTATCTTATATGTGTGCTTATATTCCGCTTTCCATTCCAAACTTCGAAGGAAATGAGAAGAAGTATGTAAATGATGCAGTTGAGCAGGGCTGGGTATCCACCGGCGGCGCGTACATTACCAAGCTTGAGCAGGAACTTGCGAAGTTCCTGCATACGGAGAATGTGGCTGCCTGCCAGAGTGGTACTTCCGCACTCCATCTTTCTCTTGTTCAGGCAGGAGTGAACCCGGGAGACGTGGTTCTTGTTCCGCCGCTCACATTTATCGCGGCTGTAAATCCGGTCAAATATCAGTTTGCAACTCCGGTCTTTATTGACTGTGATGACAGCTTCTGCATTGATCCGGTGAAACTCCGTTCATTCTGTGAAAATGAATGCAGCTTTGACGATGGAGTTCTGACTTATCAGGGCAAGCAGGTGAAAGCTATTGTAGTTGTTCACGTCTTTGGTAACCTCGCGGATATGGAATCGATCATGGAGATTGCATCAAAGTATTCCCTGAAGGTTATTGAAGATGCGACCGAAGCACTTGGCACGCATTACACAGAGGGTAAGTTCGCGGGTAAATATGCAGGCACGATCGGTGATTTCGGTGCTTTCAGCTTTAACGGTAATAAGATCATTACCACAGGTGGCGGTGGTGCGGTAACTGCAAACGATCCGAAGATCGTTGATCACCTCAGATACCTCTCCACACAGGCGAAGAATGATCCTCACTACTATATCCATGATGAGATCGGCTATAACTATCGAATGACCAATCTTCAGGCTGCTCTCGGTGTCGCGCAGATGGAAGAACTTCCGGAGTTTATCAGAAGGAAACAGGCGAACTACGAGCTGTATAAGAAAGAATTTGAAGGATTTGATCTTGCAGAACTGATGCCTTTCCGTGAGGGAACTTCTTCCAATAAGTGGTTCTATTCACTGTCTATCGATCGTTCCAGAATAAAGGCGACAATGCGAGAGATCATTACTGCTCTGGACGAAAAGGGAATCCAGACAAGAGCGATCTGGGGTCTGATCAATGAACAGAAGCCCTATGACCATGAAATCACATATCAGCTTGAAAAGGCTCCGTATTATGCGGACCGTATCCTGAATATTCCTTCCAGTACGCAGATCACTAAGGAAGAGATCGCATATGTTGCACAGCAGGTAAAACTGCTTCTTGAGGAACTAGCCAATGGATAAATCGGAGATTGAAAACTTTATCGGAAAAAATGATCTTCCCCTGTCAAAAGCGATGCAGGCGATCGACAAGAATGCGAACGGTATCCTTTTCCTTGTGGATGAGAATGACCGGCTTTTCGGCTGCATTACGGATGGTGATATAAGACGGTTTCTTCTTTCCGGCGGGAAAATCACTGACCAGGTCAGCCAGGCAGCGAATCTGAAGCCTCTGACTGCGCATTCTTCTGATGAGGCGAAAACAATGTATCATAAGAAGAATTACGTTGTTATCCCGATCGTGGATGGCGAAGGCCGTATCGTCGATCTGTATAATGGCATCGGAAACGAGAAGAAGAGAGGCGCGCTGAATCTTCCTGTTGTTATTAATGCAGGCGGACGGGGAACTCGTCTGGATCCCTTTACAAGAGTACTTCCGAAGCCTCTTATCCCGGTAGGTGAACTTCCGATCATCGAATTGATCATGCAGGAATACCAGAGCTATCAGTGCGATGAATTCCATATTATCGTTAATTATAAGAAAGAGCTGATGAAGGCGTACTTTAACGATAATGAGAATCACTATAACATCAGCTGGTATGATGAGACGGTTCCGCTCGGAACCGGCGGCGGCCTCAGCCTCTTAAAAGGGAAGATGCATGATACATTCTTCTTTGCAAACTGTGACGCCCTTCTTACTGCAAATTATGAGCGTATGATCGAATTCCATAAGCAGAATAATAACGTGATCACGATCATCGGTGCAGTGAAGAATATCAGCATTCCTTATGGTGTAATTGAGATGGGTATCAATGGTGCCATCGAAGAAATGAAAGAGAAACCGGAGTTTTCCTTTGTGACCAATACCGGCATCTACATCGTGGAGCCGGAAGTTGTCGAGGAAATGGAAGATAATGTCAGTATCGGGTTCCCGGATGTGGTCGAACTTCAGAAACAGCGCGGTAAGCGTGTAGCTGTATTCCCGATCAGTGAAAATGAATGGATGGATATGGGGCAGATCCCGGAGCTCGAGCGTATGCGTAACAGACTTTATGGAGAAGGCCAGGTATGACGAAAAGATTACTTCTAATTGGCGGAGGCGGACATTGTGCTTCGATACTTGACTCGGTTTTGAGATCCGGACAGTATGAAAAAGTCGGGATCGTCGATAGTAACGATCAGATCGAGCGCATGGGAATAACTGTCGTTGGAAGTGATGATGATATGGCTAGACTCTATTCCGATGGATGGACAGATGCTTTTATATCTGTGGGAAGCGTAGGTAATGTGAGTATCCGTCGCAAGTTATATGCGAAGGTCAGAGAGATCGGTTTTTCCGTTCCGTCTATTATAGATCCCACATCGGTTATTGCATCTGATGCAAAGATCGCTGATGGTGTCTTTGTCGGAAAATCCGCCGTTATCAATTCCGGCGCAGTAATCGGAACATGTGCAATTATCAATACCGGATCGATCGTTGAGCACGATTGTATTGTCGGAGATTTTTGCCATATTTCTCCCGGATCTATACTTCTCGGCGGCGTTCATATCGGTGATAATACGCATGTCGGAGCAGGTTCCGTTGTTAAACAGGGTGTTCATATTGGTAATGATACTATGATCGGTCAGGCAGCTAATGTATTGTCCGATATCATGTCCGGAGTTACAGCATATGGAAATCCTTGTAAGGTGGTGTCAAAATGAGCGTGTATATTATAGCGGAAGCTGGCGTCAATCATAACGGCAGTCTGGAACTGGCGAAGAAACTGGTCGATTGTGCAAAAGAGGCCGGTGTTGACTGTATTAAGTTTCAGACTTTTAAAGCAAAGAATCTCGTATCGCCAAGAGCACAGAAAGCCGAGTATCAGAAAAAGACAACAGGGGAAGATACACAGCTTTCCATGCTTCAGAAGCTGGAGCTCTCTTATGATGAATTTATCGAACTGAAAGAGTATTGCGATAAGGTCGGAATCTGCTTTCTTTCTACGCCTTTTGATTTTGACAGCATCGATTTTCTTTCCTCGATCGATATGCCTTTCTGGAAGATCCCTTCCGGTGAAGTGACGAATTATCCGTATCTTGTTGCACTTGCAAAAACCGGAAAACCGGTCGTAATGTCCACAGGTATGTGTGAGATGAAGGAGATCGAGGAGACGATTTCAGTCCTTCGTGAAAACGGTGTTAAGGAAATATCTCTTCTTCACTGTAATACTGAGTATCCTACGCCTTTTGAAGATGTTAACCTCAAGGCGATGGAGACTTTAAGAGATGCTTTCGGGCTTCCGGTAGGATATTCCGATCACACGAAAGGGATCGAAGTTCCGATTGCGGCGGTTGCTCTTGGTGCAACTATTATCGAGAAGCATTTTACGCTGGATAAAAATATGGAAGGCCCGGATCATAAGGCGAGCCTGGAGCCTTCCGAGCTTAAGGCTATGGTCAGTTCCATTCGGAATATCGAAAAAGCCGTCGGCTCCTTTGAGAAGAAGCCATCTGATTCGGAAAAGAAGAATATTGCCATCGCCAGAAAAAGTATCGTAGCGAAGTGTTCTATCAAGAAAGGGGAGATCCTTTCTGAATCCAATCTCACCGTTAAACGTCCGGGAAATGGAATAAACCCGATGAGATGGCCGGATGTGATCGGTACTTTGGCTATACATGATTTTGAAGAGGATGATCCGATAGAAGTATGAAGAAGATTGCCGTCATTACAACGACCCGTGCTGAATATGGCCTTTTAAAGCCTGTGATCGGGGAACTCAGAAAAAGGGAGAATGAGGATATCCGAATAGAACTTGTCGTATCCGGAACTCATTTATCTTCCCGTTTCGGTATGACTGTAGATGAGATCGATCAAAGGATCGATCATAAGATCGAGATACCCGTAAATACGGATTCTGATCTTGATATATCGAAAAACCAGGCAGAAGCGCTCATTCGCTTTACGGAACTATTTGTTCAAGAGAAATATGACGCGGTCATAGTTCTTGGTGACCGTTATGAGATGCTATCTGTTGCTGTTGCCGCAGGAAATACGAGAACGCCTGTATTCCATCTTTGTGGCGGAGATACTTCGGAAGGTGCGCTTGATGAATGGATCCGGCATTCGATCTCGAAGATCAGCTATCTCCATTTTGTCACTAATGAGGTGAGCCGTAAGCGTGTGATCCAGCTTGGAGAAGATCCGTCTCGAGTTTTTAACTTCGGATCTACCAGTATTGATAATATTCTGACGATTGCAGATATGGAGAAGACGGAAGCGCTTGCCAGTATCGGTCTGCCCGACTGTGACTATGCACTTTGTACGTATCATCCTGTCACGACAAAGGATGAGGATCCGAAAAGTCAGATCGATGCTTTTCTCGATGCGATCAAATCATTCTCGGATCTAACCTTTATTGTCACAAAATCCAATGCGGATCGTGGCGGTGAATATATCAACCGTATGCTTGATGAAGCGGAGAAAAGTATTCCTAACCTGCATGTGTTTACTTCACTTGGAGTTCGCCGCTATCTTTCTCTGATGAAATATTCTCGATTTGTGCTTGGGAACTCTTCCAGCGGCATTATTGAGACTCCTGCATTCCATATTCCGACAGTCAATATCGGTGACCGTCAGCGCGGAAGACTGCAGTCGGAGAGCATTATTAACTGTGGAGAAGGTAAAGATGAGATCATTGATGCTATTTCCGAGGCTCTTTCGGATCGTCATATGGAGATCTGCCGCTCCGTGATCAGTCCTTACGGGGATGGGAATGCGGCATCCAGAATCGCTGAAAAGGCGATCGAGTGTGTTTGCCTCGGCAAGATTGATTTAAAGAAACATTTTTATGATCTGTAATAGGAGATGACATTATGAATGTTGTAGTAATAGGCTTAGGCTCGATGGGTAAAAGAAGGATCCGTCTCATTTCCGAGATGTTCCCTGAGTATGTGATCTTTGGCGTGGATAGCAGGGAAGATAGAAGAAACGATGCTTCCTCCTTATTCGGTATCACTTGCTTCGATTCTCTGGACAGTATCGATAAGGATGTACAGTGTGCGTTTGTCTGCACATCGCCTCTGTCACATGCTTCGATCATCAAGACCTGCCTGTCTAAGAAATGGAATGTTTTTACTGAGCTCAATCTCGTTGAGGATGGTTACGATGAGAATATCGAGCTTGCAAAGAAAAATGGCTGCAAGCTTTTCCTGTCTTCCACATTCTTTTATCGCGAGGAGATCCGATATATCCGGTCCAAGATCGACAATGCGAAGAAGTGGAACTACATCTACCATGTTGGCCAGTATCTTCCTGACTGGCATCCGTGGGAGAATTATAAGGATTTCTTTGTCGGAAATGAACGCACGAACGGATGCCGTGAGATCCTTGCAATCGAATTGCCATGGCTCACAGGTACTTTTGGAAAGGTGAAGGAGCTTCGTGTCCTGTCCGACAAAATGACCGGTTTGAATATCGGCTATAACGATAATTTCCTTATTCAGGTCGAGCATGAAGACGGCAACAAAGGTATGCTGATCGCAGATGTCGTATCGCCTGTCGCCGTTAGAAAACTCGAGGTATATTCAGAGGGCGCCTATTACAGATGGGATGGTACTCCGGACAGTATCAAAGAATTTAATCCCGATACAAAAGCACTGGATGACGTTCAGCTTACGGAACAGACCGAACACGAGTCGGGATATAGTACTTTTATCGTTGAAAACGCTTATAAGAATGAGATCCGCGAGTTTTTCTCTGTAGTTCTGGAGAATAAAGAACCGCTTTACGGCTTCGAACAGGACAAGAACACACTGGCGCTTATCCAGAGAATAGGAGCATAAGATGCAGGACTTCCGAGTTTGTTTCGTAGGTGTCGGTTCGATTGCGAAACGTCATATCAAAAATCTCCGTGCGATATGTCCTACTCGAGGCTTAAACATAACGATTGATGCATACCGCCGGTCGTCGAGTTCTTATGAAGCAGAGGGCGTTGATCGTGTTTTTACCGATCTGAAAGATATGGAGGCTCACTATGATGCTGTCTTTATCACGAATCCGACGGAATATCATCTTGATGCGCTTCGATCTTTTCACGAGGTATCGGATCACTTTTTTATTGAAAAACCTCTTGTGTCATTAAAACAGCTTGATTCGGCATCCGGATTTCCATTCCGTAAGGATGCCGTCTATTATGTTGCATGCCCACTCAGATACAATGCCGTGATTCAGTATATTGCGGAGAATATCGATGTTCATGATGTGATCTCCGTCCGCTCGATATCATCGAGCTATCTTCCGGACTGGAGACCCGGGCAGGATTACCGCGATACATATAGTGCCCATAAGGATCTGGGCGGCGGTGTAAGTATCGACCTTATCCATGAATGGGACTATCTTTCCTTCCTTTTCGGAAAGCCGCTCTCAGTGAAAAGTCTGATCGGTAAAAAGTCACCTCTTGAGATCGACAGTGATGATTATGCGATCTATATCGGAGAGTATAAAGATCGTATCGTGGAACTGCATCTTGATTATTTCGGCAGAAAGACGATCCGTCGGATAGAGCTTTTCACGAAGAATGATACGATCGTCGGAGATCTTGTTTCCAATACTATTTCATTTCTTGTTGAGGGCAAAACGATCGACTTTCATGAAGAACGTGATGATTTCCAGAAGCGGGAACTGAATCACTTCCTGGATGTGATCTATTGCGGTAAAGAGAATGACAGCAGTCATGAGCATGCTGTTGATGTACTAAAACTAACGCAGGGAGATGTCTAAATGAATTGTTCAAATAAAGCACTTACCGATCTTCTTTTACATCAGCTCCGAAATTACTGGACAGATATTGATGAAGACTGCATCGCTTCTGCGGTCGATTCAGCCATGGAGATGATCGAGAAGAACTATAAAGGCCTTCCGAACAGACGCTATTTCAATGACGGACAGGTCGTTTTTTCTCCATATATCAGTGTGCAGTGGATGAATTTTCTGTATCGTGTCTCTCGGGCGATCTATTTGAAAAACGGCTATTGCGATTCTGCTGATCAGGTGTATTACCTGAATAAAATAATGCATAGTGTTGACTGGTTCTATGCGATCGATCTTCCGGAGCATTTTCTCTGCGAGCATCCTCTGGGAACGATCCTGGGAAGAGCCGAGTACAGCGACCATCTCTTCGTATATCAGGGCGTCACCGTCGGTGGAAACCGTAAAAACGGCGAGCTCCAGTATCCTAAGATCGGTGAAAACGTTATGCTTTATGCCAATGCTACGGTTCTAGGCGATACCAGGATCGGAAATAACGTTATCGTATCGGCGGATACATATCTTATAAATGCGGAGATCCCGGATAATTGTATCGTTTTCGGTCATTCTCCGGATATTACCATAGTTAATAAATCTGAAACGCAGATTAAAGAATATACAGATTACATCTGGGGGTGGAAAAAATGAATATCTTATTTACAATATGTGGCAGAGCAGGCTCCAAAGGCTTTAAAAACAAGAATCTTAAGGAAATGAACGGCATACCGCTGGTCTATTACACGCTAGCTGCCATATATTTATATAAGAAGAATCATCCGCAGGATGAGATCACTCTTGCCGTAAATACAGATAGTGAACCGCTGAAGGACCTTCTTATGAAGCAGGATGCGATGCCTATCCGTTACATCGACCGTAAGGAAGAACTGGCGGGGGATACGGTTCCTAAGGTTGACGTTATTCAGGACACATATTTCCAGTGTGCGGACCTAAAACCGGACCTTGTGATCGATTTGGATATCACTTCTCCATATAGAACGGAAAAAGATTTAGAAAATATTATCGAAAAATGCAACAAAAACGATTTTGATATCGTCTTTAGTGTTGTAGAGGCAAGAAGAAGCCCCTATTTTAACATGGTTGAAAAGAAGGAGGATGGGTATTTCCGTAAGATTTGTTCGTCGAACTACACTGCGAGACAGCAGGCGCCGGTCTCTTATGAGCTGAATGCGAGTATTTATGCATATGCTCCGGCATTCCTTGATCAGAAGATCGAGAAAACGATCCTGGATTACCGTTGTGGTATCTCTGTAATGACTGATTATCTGGTGCTTGATATCGACTCGGAGGAGGACTTCCAGATGATGCAATACCTGCACAGTTTCTATTGTAAGCAGGATTCCGGATTAAATGAAGTTTATTTAGCTTCGAAGCACCTTTACGGAGTGGATAATGTATGAAATGTCATTTGATTTACAAAACAATGTGACATAATATATAAAATTAGCAGAATATTTTTACAAGTAAAAGGAGAACAGGGATGGAGAACAACTCAGAAATTTCTAATGTTGAACTGGAAAAGAGTAAACTGATCATTTCCAAAATCACAGATA
Organism: Clostridiales bacterium; assembly: GCA_017649645.1. Lineage (GTDB taxonomy): Bacteria > Bacillota > Clostridia > Saccharofermentanales > Saccharofermentanaceae > Saccharofermentans. The sequence goes on from JAGCGK010000167.1 coordinate 36,459, forward strand.
GCTATTATAAAAAGATGGTAGGACAGACGAGACTTGGATGGTCGCTTCTTATCGCTATTATTTCAAACGGACACATTCTTCTCGAGTCTGTTCCGGGTCTTGCAAAGACCACCGCGGCAAAAACACTTACAGATGCCGTAAACGGTAAGTTCTCGAGAATCCAGTGTACACCGGACCTTCTGCCTAGTGATATCATTGGTACTCAGATCTTTAACTATACAACGAATACATTTGAGACAAAGCTTGGCCCTGTTTATGCTAACTTTGTTCTTCTTGATGAGATCAACCGTTCCAGTGCAAAGACCCAGAGTGCTATGCTCGAAGTCATGCAGGAGCATCAGACGACTATCGGCGGATATAACTACGCAATGCCGAAGATCTTCACTGTAATTGCTACTCAGAACCCGATCGAGCAGGAAGGAACATATCTCCTTTCGGAGGCTCAGCTTGACCGTTTCCTTCTGAAGGAAAAGATCGATTATCCGACAAAGGATGAGGAATTTGAGATCCTGAACCGTATTGAAAAGGATGTATTTTCTAAGTCGGATGCCGTAGTTGAGCTCGAAGATGTATATTTCCTCCAGCAAATGGCAAGAAAAGTATATCTGGATGATGCGATCAAGAGATATATCATCAATATTGTTAATGCAACCAGAAATCCTGCAAGCGTTATAGGTAAGGAACTTGCCGAGTATATCACCTTAGGTTCCAGTACTCGTGGATGTATCGCTCTGATGGAAGTTTCCAAGGCAGTTGCTTTGATCAATGGAAGAAGCTATGTAACTCCGGATGATGTTAAGACACTGATCCACAGCGTTCTGCGTCACCGTATCTCACTGAACTTCGCAGCTGTAGCAGATGGAGTCACATCTGAACAGATCATTGACAAGATCGTAGGAGCAATTCAGACACCATGATCCTCGACTATATTACGAAAATAAAGGCGAATATCTCGATTCATACCAACATCAAGGCGACATCTATCCTTGATGGTTCGTATAAGTCTGTCTTTATGGGAAAGAGCCTTAACTTCGAAGATCTTCGCGAATATATTCCCGGTGATAATATCCGCGATATCGACTGGAAAGCTTCTTCCCGAAGCCGTATGCTGCTCGTAAAGCGCTATATTGCCGAGAAAAAGCACAACATTCTTCTGGTATTTGATTCCGGACTTAAGATGAATGCAGAGACGGATAAAGGAGAATCCAAAAAGGATGTTGCGATCTATACAGCAGGAACGCTTTCATATCTTGCGTATTCCAACGGCGATTTTGTGGGATCACTTTATAATATCGACGGTAAGATGCGCTTTTTCCCGCTGAGAAACAGACTCTATGATATCGAGCATTTCCTGGCTCAATACGATAAAGATGTCCAGTCTTCGAACAAATCCGATCTGAATAAGACTCTGGAATATCTTCTTAAGAATTTCAGAAGAAAGATGGTCGTGTTTGTTATCACAGATATTAAAGGGGCATCCGAAGTATCCGAAGCGGTTCTTAAGAAACTTATATGTCAGCATGACATACTGTTTGTTCAGGTAAATGATGCCGATCTTACCGGAGATCGGGCGTTTAAGATCGAGAACAACAGATATCTGCCCCGCTTTGTGACGATGGATAAGAAGTTAACTTCTATGGAAAGAAACATAAAGAAAAAGATAACTGAAGATAATGAAAAGAAACTTATGCATCATGCGATCCTTTCGACAAATGTCAGCGGTAAGGATGACATCACTATGAAGATCACAGAACTATTGGAGAGACACAGATATGCAAACATCCGTTGAGCTACAAGATCCATTCTCCTATAGCATCGTTCCGATCGTGATCATATCTATAGTTATACTGGCATCTCTTATTGCGCTGATAACTATACTTCTGGTACGCAAAAAGAAGAATGCACCTGTGAAGAAGAAGGTCGAACCGGTTCCTGTATTTAAGATCAAGAGTAAGGAACTTGCACAAAAGGAGTATCTTGCTAAAATCGCTATCGTTGAGCAGAATTATCTTTCCGGACAGATCGATGCTCGTTCCGCACATCAGGAGCTTTCGGCTATTGTACGTATGTTTGTACATGATCTGACCGGTATCAATGCACAGAATTTCTCGCTGAACGAACTTAAAGCACATAACATTCATCAGATCAGCTATCTCATCGAGGAGTTCTATGCTCCGGAGTTTGCGGAAAGATCTGACAAAGAGACGAGCAATTCGATTGCTCAGGCCAGGGAGGTGATCATTAGATGGAATTAAGGTTTCCCTATGCGATCGCTGTCGGTATTCCTGTGATTCTTTTGCTTGCTCTTCTGACATATGGAGTAAGAAAGAAGTATAAAGACGGACGGAAGGTTGCGAATACGGAATATATTGAGAAAACTCCGTATTTTAAGAGAAAGCTTCTGGAATACAGATTCTGTTCCGTGATCGTGATCATCAGTATCGTTCTTTCTCTGTCGCTGCTTATGGGGCTTATCGCAAGACCTTTCCGTTCTAATCAGACAATAACGGAGATCCATAACCGTGACATCTATCTCTGCCTTGATACTTCCAGCTCAATGTTCCATGTTGATCTTGAGGTATGCGATAGACTGAAGGAATTTGTATCCGGGCTTCATGGCGAACGTTTCGGTATCACGATCTTTAACTGTCAGACGGTAACACTAGTTCCTCTGACAACTGATTACGATTATATTATCGACGTTCTTGATCAGATCAAGGAAGCGTGCCAGATCGCTATCGATGTTACTGAGTATGGCAAGTTTTATGATGCCGAAGATATGATCAAGTATAAATATATGATCGACGGTACCCAGTCTGAGTCGTTTAATGCCGGATCCTCGCTGATCGGCGATGGCCTTGCCTCGACTGTATTTCAGTTTCCGAATGTGAAAGACGATGCCTCAAGGACAAGAGTTATCATCCTTGCAACGGATAACGAACTCTGGGGCGAACCTTTTGTACAGCTTGAAGAAGCTACGAATCTTTGTACGAAGTATGGAATCAAGGTTTTCGGTGCTGCTCCGGAAGAAGTCGTAGATTATGACCAGTATAAAGCCTGTGTGGAAAGTACCGGTGGAAGACTCTTTACATTAGAGTCAAAGAGCATGGCAAAAGATCTTATTAAAGAAGTTGAAAAGACGGACACTTCCGTACTTTATAAGAGTGAAGTTACGGAGACGGAGTATCCGGAAAAACTGGTAATGCTCCTGACGATCTGTCTAGGTGTGCATTTTGTTGTAAGTAGAAGGGTGAAGTTATGAAGATCAATCCGATCATTCCAATCTGGCTCATGGCGGTTATATGTGTCGCCATGCTGGTATTCAGAAGAAGAGGCGTATGGAATTACATCCGTCAGGTTCTGATCGTCGTTTTACTCTTTGCGCTGAACTTGCGTATTATGGTGTTTTCCCATGATGTTCCGAAGAGAGAACTGAATGTCGATGTTCTTTTTGTCATTGATAACTCCATGAGTATGCTTGCCGAGGATTTTGACGGAGAAGGAAGACGTATCGACGCCGTAAAGCAGGACTGTGAATATATCATGGATATGATGGAAGGCTGCAGATTTTCAGTCATTTCCTTCGGAAACTATGCATATCGGTTAGCTCCATATACCAGTGATAAAGATGTGCTGATGTCAGTCATCAATTCTCTTGAAGGCCAGACACAGTACTATGCACAGGGTACTTCGCTGAATCAGCCCTTCCCGCTGATGCTTGAAGCCTTAGAAAAGGATCATGAACAGAATGAGGAACGTGTTCAGCTCGTATATTACTTCAGTGATGGTGAGATCACTAACCAGAAAGAGAAACTGGGATCTTACTCCAGCGCGAAGAAGTATATTGCCAGTGGTGCAGTACTTGGATACGGTACTGAAAAAGGCGGAAGAATGAAAGTCCGCACATATGAAGGCGATGATTACGGTGTACCTTTTTATATGAAGACGAAAGATGAAAAAGGCAGAAGAGTCGAGGCGATCTCTCACATTGATGAGGATAATCTCCAATCGATTGCGGATGATCTGGGTGTGGAATATTACCATGTTGAGAAATCGACGACACTTCGTGATGTTCTGACAGATATTAATGACTTTCTGGATGAATATGCTTCTGAAGGTAAGAGCGGAGTCGAAGGCTATGTGGATATCTATTTCTGGTTTGCGATCCCTCTGGCAGCACTTCTGGTCTATGACCTGATCTACTATAAAAGGAGAGTGAGAGAATGATTAAACGTATTATTATAACTGCATATGTTTTAGCAGGTTTAGTGCTTTTCAAGTTTGCTTTCACTTATGGATATAACGAGTGGGTAAAGTCCAAGTATGAAAAAGGTGACTATTCGGAAAACTACAATCTTCTGGAAGTAGCGAATTTCAATGAGCCGTATATTGTTTATTACAATAATGGTAATGTGAAGTATCAGCGTCAGGATTATGAGGAGGCTATCAAATATTTTGAGACCGCTTTAACTAAGAATCCTCCGGAAGAAAAAGAGTGTCTCATCCGTATTAATCTTGTACTTTCCAAGCTGGCTCTTCTAGGAGATGATTGGTTAAGTCAGGAAAAAATCGAAGAGTCGATCGAGCTTCTTGAGGAATGTCTGGATATCCTCTCTGAAAAAGGCTGCGCTACTGACGATGGAAAAGGACACAATAATCGTGCGCAGAGACTCTATGACGAGATCAAAGAAATGCTTGAGCAGGCTAAACAGGAGCAGGAACAGCAGCAGTCCGAGTCCAGTGAGAGTGAATCAGATCAGAGTCAGCAGCAGTCAGATTCCTCTGACTCAAGTGATAGCTCCAATCAGAGCGACTCTTCCGATCAGAGTGATGGTTCTAATCAGAGTGACACATCTGACCCGAGCGATGGCTCTAATCAGAGTGAAACTTCCGATCCAAGTGACGGTTCAGACCCGAGCGATGGCTCTGAAACAAGCGAAAGCACGGAAAGTGAAGAAGAGAGAAGACGCAGAGAGTCAGAAGAGAGTGAATCCCAGCGTCAGAGCGAGATCGAATCAGAGATGCAAAGACGTATGTCCGACTCCAATGATCAGCGCCAGGAACAGCGTAAGAAGTCCATTTCACAGGGCGAAGACTGGAACTGGGACTATGACGAAGTTCCGGTATGGTAATGGATTTCTAATGCCAGATATTAAAACTGAATATCTTAAAATCTATGGTTGCTAATTTCAGGAACTTGGATTATTATCTTAACAGCGTATCCTTTAAGGCTGTTCCATGAGAGAACAGAAAGGTCGTTTGTCGATAATGTATACCGTTTCCCGGATGGGAGGCATTCATATAGAAGACCGGCTTTTTTAGGGTACCTGCAGGTATTTTACAGAGTCGGTTTTTTTGTACTCTGAATTTGGGAAGGAGTGGTATTTTTGAAAGAGTATCTTGAGAAAACAGTCCTTATGGATGAACAGGCTGTTCACCGTGCCTTGATCCGTATCGCACATGAGATCATTGAGAAAAACAAAGGTCTCGACAATGTTGCTCTCGTCGGCATTCAGCGAAGAGGTGTCCCGATGGCAGACAGGATCGCCAAGGTAATGGAGGATGTTGAAGGAGTCAAACCGGATGTCGGTGTTCTTGATATCACATTTTACCGTGATGATCTATCTACTTTAGCAGCTCACCCTGTAGTAAACGGAACAGCAATACATTTTAATATCAATGATAAAAAGATCGTCTTGATCGATGATGTGCTTTTCACCGGAAGAACGGTAAGAGCCGCGATCGAGGCGATTTTTGATATGGGAAGACCTGCCTGCATTCAGCTGGCAACACTGGTGGACAGAGGACACAGACAGCTTCCGATCCGCTCGGATTATGTGGGTAAAAACGTGCCGACATCCCTTTCAGAGATGATCTCGGTACAGTTAAGCGAGATCGACGGACAGGATAAGGTCGTTCTGTGTGAAGAGGTGAAATAATGGGACTTAGAAGTAAAGATCTGCTTGGACTGAAGCAATTAACCGCGGAAGAGATCATGGAGATACTCGACACCGCGAAAATGATGAAGATGGTTCTGACCTCCGGGAACAAGAAAACATCCCATCTTCAGGGAAAATCAGTTGTAACTCTCTTTTATGAGAATAGTACGAGAACAAGGCTTTCCTTTGAGCTTGCATCAAAGTACATGGGCTCCGCCAGTGCGAATATCACAACATCCGGAAGCTCCGTAAATAAGGGCGAATCTCTTCTGGATACAGCCAGAACGATCGATATGATGGCAACAGATATCATTATCATGCGCCACAGCCAGTCCGGTGCTCCACATTATCTGGCACCGAGAGTCAAGGCTTCGATCGTAAACGCCGGTGACGGAATGAATGAGCATCCGACACAGGCTCTTCTGGATATGTTTACTCTTTATGAGAAATATGGCCATATTGATGGCCTGAAAGTCGCTATTTGTGGCGATCTTTATCACAGCCGCGTCGTTCGAAGCAATGTGATCGGACTTACAAAACTTGGAGCAACGGTAAGTGTTGCAGGACCAAGGACTATGGTACCTGTCGGTCTGGATAAGATGGGATGCACCGTCTGCAAATCAGTATCCGAAGCCGTAAAAGATGCCGATGCGGTTATGGGCCTCCGCGTACAGCTGGAGCGCCAGCAGAAGTCTCTATTCCCCTCGGTTGCAGAATACTCTAGATTTTACTCCATCTCCGAGGATGTTCTGAAGCTCGCAAAACCCGGTGCTTATCTGCTGCATCCGGGTCCGTGCAATCACGGTGTAGAACTTCCGACATGTGTATATGACTGTGACCAGTCAGTGATCAATGAGCAGGTCACAAATGGTGTAGCAGTCCGAATGGCAGTCTTATACTTACTGATGGCAAGGAGAAACCAGAATGAAAACAATTGAGATTAGAAATGCGAAGCATTTTGCTACTGATGAAACAGTCACGATCTATATCGAAAACGGCGTATTTACCGACAGTATTTCCGGAGAGCCGGACGAAGTGATCGATGCGAATGGACTGACCGTATTTCCGGGACTTGTGGATATGCACTGCCATCTTCGCGAGCCGGGTTACGAGTATCGTGAAGATATTAAAACCGGTACAAAAAGCGCGGCAAAAGGTGGCTTTACCAGCGTATGCTGCATGCCGAACACAAATCCGGTCTGCGATAATGCTGCTGTAGTTGAAGGAATCTTGAGAAAAGCGGAGCTGGTCGGCTCCTGTAATGTATTCCCGATCGGTGCCGCAAGCAAAGGGCTTGCAGGAAAAGAGATCTCTGAAATGGGACTTATGAAAGAGGCGGGTATCGTCGCAGTCTCTGATGACGGAAAACCGATCGCAACAGCAAACCTTCTGAAGAAAGTGCTTGAGTATTCCTCGGATTTTGATCTGCCGGTACTTAACCACTGTGAAGAAATGTCCATCGCCGAAGGTGCCATGAATGAAGGCGCGATCTCTACAGCACTCGGACTTCGCGGAATCCCGGCAATTGCAGAAGAGATCATGATCTCCAGAGATATTCAGACCGCCGAGTACCTGGATATGCCGATCCACATCTGCCACGTTAGTACGAGAAAAGGCATCGATATCATCCGTCAGGCAAAGAAGAGAGGCGTAGAAGTGACCTGTGAGACATGTCCGCATTATTTCTCCTTGACGGAAGAAGCCTGCCAGACATATGACACGAACTTCAAAATGAATCCGCCGCTTCGAACAGAGGATGACCGTCTTGCAGTGATCGAGGGTCTTAAGGATGGCACGATCGACTGTATAGTTACCGATCACGCGCCGCACCATATCGATGAAAAGGATATCGAGTTCTCTTTAGCCAACAATGGCATCATCGGCTTTGAAACTGCCTTTGCAGTAGGATATACTTATCTGGTAAAGACGGGACTGATCTCACTTACCGATATGATCAAAACGATGACAGTCAACCCGTCTTCCATCCTGAAACTGGGAAGAGGCACTCTGGATAAGGGGATGCCGGCAGATGTTATGCTTGCTGATCTGAATGAGACCTTTGTTTATACCAAGGAAGAGATCCTGAGTAAATCCGCTAATTCACCGTATATTGGTGATGAGCTTCAGGGACGTGTAAAACTTACGATCGCAGGAGGAAAGATCACATATGACGAACTTCGCTGATAGGCTTACTAAGAGAATCGAAGAGTGTAATAACCCGACAGTAATGGGACTGGATCCTAAACTGGAGTATCTCCCTTCCGATATGCTGAATGAATGGCTTAAAGAGGCTAAGGAGCATGAAGAGAAGAGCGGTCAGCCGGCAAATATGCAGATGGCAACAGGTATGGCGATCTTCGATTATAACCGGCTCCTGATCGATGCGGTCTATGATATCATCCCTGCGATCAAGCCGCAGTTTGCCTACTATGAGATGTACGGTATCCACGGCATCATGGCACTGCGTAAGACGATCCAGTACGCACATGATAAGGGAATGCTGGTCATCGCTGATGCAAAGAGAAATGATATCGGAACCACTGCGACTGCATATGCAAATGCGATCATCGGTGATACGAAGATCATCAATGACACGACAGCCGCAATGTTCGACTGTGACTGTATCACCGTAAACGGATATCTTGGAATCGACGGTATCAAGCCTTTCATGGATGTAGCTAAGGAAAAGGGAAAAGGCCTTTATGTTCTGGTAAGAACGTCCAATCCTTCCGCAGGTGACCTTCAGGACCTGAAACTCGAAGATGGACGACAGGTATTTGAGGCTATGGCCGAAAATGTTGAAAAATGGGGTCAGGATCTGATCGGTGAGTGCGGATTCTCCTCCGTTGGTGCTGTAGTTGGCGCTACATGGCCGGAGCAGGCCGTAAAGGCACGAAAGATCATGCCGCATGCATTGATCCTTGTTCCTGGCTATGGTGCGCAGGGCGGTTCCGGAAAAGATGCGGTCGCTTCTTTCGTAAATGGTAAGGGCGGTATCGTAAATGCTTCCAGAAGCCTGATGTGTGCCTGGAAGAAGAGAGAAGATATCGAGCCGATGGAACTGACACAGATGCACGGTCCTTCCGGTGCTCCGCTCCTTGGATTCCAGAGAGCGACAAGAGAAGAAGCCCTTCGTATGCGTGAAGATCTTAATAATGCTATCAAGGAATCACTTGAAGCTTGATATTGAGAGGAAAAGTAATGAAACAAGAATACAGTATTCAGCTGATACGAAAAGAATTGCTCGGGGAGACCTGTGCCGTTCTGACTTTTGCTTGTCCGGAGATCGCAGACACTGCTAAACCGGGTCAGTTCGTAAATCTGTCCTGCGCTTATTTTCTGAAGAGACCTTTCGGAATCATGTCTGTTGATAGAGAGGCGAAGACCTTCAGTGTTGGTGTAAGAAAAGTCGGTAAAGGTACTGAGAAGATCATTGCTGCTAAAGAAGGGGAGCAATTCACTGTGCTTGGCCCTCTCGGAAACGGTTTCTGCTTCGATGGTGTAAAGAAACTTCTTCTGGTAGGCGGCGGTACGGGTATTTTCCCGATCTTCTTTACAGCACAGTATGCCCGTGAAAACGGTATTCCCTGTGAAGTCGTAAATGGATACCGCTGTAAACAGGATTCTTTCCTGTATGATCAGTTTGCATGCTCCTGTGAGAATTTCCACGTCACCACAGATGCCGGAGATCTCGGCATCAAAGGAAATGTCATGGCTTACCTGGAATCCATGAATGAATCTGAACTTGAAGGAACAACTGTTATGGTGGTCGGCCCCGGAATTATGATGAGAAAAGTTTCGGAATGGGCGACGGTTCATGGTTTAACCTGCTTTGTTTCACTGGAGCAGAGAATGGCTTGTGGCATAGGTGCCTGTCTGGTCTGTGTCTGTAAGATCAAGGCTGAACAGGAAGGAAAAGAATTCGTACATAAAAGATGCTGCAAAGATGGTCCTGTCTTTCGGGCTGAGGAGGTGATCTGGTGAGTATTTCAGTAAAAGTAGGTCAGGTGAACCTCAAAAATCCAATCATTCTCGCCTCCGGCACCTGCGGATTCGGACGTGAACTGGCAGAGTACATGGATCTAAGTAAACTTGGAGCACTTTCTTCCAAGGGACTGACACTCCTTCCTCGAGATGGTAATCAGGGTGTACGAGTTGCGGAAACTCCAAGTGGTATGCTGAACTGCGTCGGACTTCAGAATCCGGGTGTAGATGCTTTTTTAGCCACTGAGCTTGATTATATGGTCGAAAGCGGAGCGGGAGTAGTCGTAAATGTTGCCGGTCATTCAAATGAGGATTACATCTCAATGGTCGAGAAACTGGATCCTTATAAGGATAAGATCGATGCACTGGAACTCAATTTCTCCTGCCCGAATGTAAAAGAAGGATGCATGGTGATCGGTTCGTCTCCCAAAGCGATCGAAGCTCTCGTTTCTGACCTTCGGAAGCGCACTGATCTTCCACTCTGGGTCAAGCTGACACCGAATGTTACGTCCATCGCGGAAACAGCTAAAGGCGCGGAAGCAGGTGGCGCTGATGCTATTGTCGCTATCAACACGATGCTGGGAATGGCGATCGATATCCGAACGAGAAGACCGCTTCTCCATAATAACACCGGCGGACTTTCCGGCCCGTGTGTGAAGCCGGTTGCGCTCCGTATGGTTCATGACATCTACGACGCGGTCAATATTCCTGTTGTCGGCTGTGGCGGTGTTTCCACTTATGAAGACGTCCTTGAGTTTATGATCGCCGGCGCTTCCGCCGTGGAACTCGGTACGATCACTCTCGTACATCCTACTCGCCCGGTGGAGATCGTTTCAGATCTTGAGAAATACTGCGAAATGAATAATATCGAAGAACTTTCTTCCTTAACCGGAACTCTTGAACTTTGGAGGTAAACTATGAAGTCGATTATTGATTATCTTTTTGAAACAAATGCTGTTCGCGTAAGTGACCCGGAAAAGCCGTTCTGGTATGCTTCCGGCACCCTCGGACCTTTCTATGTAAATACACACTTTCTGATCGAATCCGAAGAAAAAGCAAATGAATTACTTGCTCTGATCGAGGAGTCCGCTGCCGGTGACCGTACGAAATTCCTTTCGACGATCCTGGAATTTGTAAAGAAACAGTATGAGACATCAGAATCCTATAAGACGGTTATCGATCTGATCGTTTCCAAGGCAAAAGAACTTGATTTCGACATCATCTCCGGTGGCGAACGTCGCGATTATTTCTTCTCGCTGATGCCTGCATATCTTCTCGGGAAACCGCATCTTTCCATCTTTAAGGATGGCGAGACATACTTCTCTGAGAATGTAGATGAAAAGGCCGTAAAAGTAGGTGAGGGAGATCTTGCCGGTAAAGTTTCGCTCCATATTGCCGACCTGATTACTGAGGCTTCATCCTATACCAATGCATGGATCCCGTCGATCCGTGGAGTTGGTGCAGAGATCAAAGACACGATCGCTGTCATTGACCGTCTGCAGGGCGGAGAGGCAAACCTCGCGAAGGAAGGCGTGAACATGTACACATTTGCGAAGATCGAACTCTCCCTCTTTGATGAAGGTGTAGAAAAGGGCATCCTTACTACTGCACAGCGGGATATGGTGGCTCACTTCATGGATAATCCTATCGATTACATGAAGGCATTCCTGACCGCACATCCTGATTTCATCGATGCGCAGATCGCTCTTGGCGGTAAGCCGAAGCAGCGTGCGGAGATGGCGATCTCCCGCGGTTATGTTCCGGGAAGAAGCTAATAGAGTGTCTCCATCAGCGAAAAGCACTACCAGAGAATACATCACGTCCGTCCATCGCCTTACGGTGACGATTTCCTACGGCAAACGCCGCAGGCTCAAGATAACACTCGATGACGATGGGCGGGTGTGTGCTTTTGCGCCGAAATATATGACGCTAAAAGAAATCGACCGATTCGTGGAAGCAAATTACGACTGGATCGTGAAGCATAGAGCGAAACTGGAAGAGAAAACGACTCTTCCATTCATCGACCCATCAGAGCAGAGAAGAAGAGCCAGGATCATAAAGGCCAGGACAAGTGCTTTTCTAGCCGTATATGACGGCAAGAAACCGGTTCGGATCACCGTCAGAAATATGACTACGCGCTGGGGATCCTGTTCTGCGAATGGGAATATTTCGCTAAATGTTCATCTGCTGGATGTGGAGCCGGAACTCTTTGAATATGTTCTTATCCACGAATTATCGCACTTGTACCATATGAATCATTCCCCTTTGTTCTGGGCGCAGGTCGCAAAATACTGCCCGGACTATAAGAAATGCCGGGCAAGACTAAAAGACTATCGGATCCCCAGGAAATAAAACTACTGATGCGTTTATAATATTTTAACAGTTATCTCATGGTCTATTGAATTCTTCTAAAGACTCCGAATGCTAGAATGAAACCATACTATCTGGATCATAAAGCTTCGAAGGGAGGAAGATTCATGAAAAGTAACCGACAAAAAATGAAACGCGCACTCGCTTTTATAGTCTCTGCCACTATGATCATTGGTCTATGCGGGTGTGGAAAATCAGAAAAGAAAGACACAGAAATCCCAACGATTCTATCTATAAGTGAAGAAGTAACCGCTTCAACTACGGAAGTCACACTTCCAGATAAGAAAGAAGCACTGAAAGAAGCACCGGAAGCTTATCTGGATGCCATTCTGGTCCAGATCAATCCATCTTTCATGCTTTTTGTGAACGAAAGAGGCGAAGTCGTTAGAAGCAAGGCGATGAACGAAGATGCGAAAAGCATGCTCGACCATGTCGCACTGGATGGACGAAACGTAAAAGATGCTCTTACCGATATAGTGAGATCAAGCGTTGATGACGGATATCTGAAATCAGGCGGAACTGTAAATATCTCGATGATGGAGACCTTCCGAACGGAATCCGATGCCAAACAGAATCTGAAAGAACTTGAAAACGTCGTTGTCGATATTGGCCGTGAGAAGAATACGGATATTCATCCGGTAACGAAGATTGCAGAAGATGTTTCGTTTGCACAAGATGAACCTCAGCCCGGACCAAACCGGGAACCCAATCAGGATCCCAATCAGGACCAGAATGTACCACCGCCTGAACAAGATCAAAGAACAGACCCGAAAGAAGATCCCAATCCTCCTTCTGACCACGATGACCATGATGATCATGATCACAATAACGAAGACGGCGGGAATAGCGGTTCCGGCGGTGGAAAGAAAGAAGGCTGTCCGGTATGTCACGGAAGCGGCGTTTGTGTTCGTTGCAATAAGACCGGTTATGTGGAATGTGGTGCATGCCACGGCTCCGGTAAAGCCGATTGTCATATGTGTGATAACGGCTATGATTCCAACCCATGTCCTTGTGGCGGTGATGGCAAGTGCTACAGATGCCAGGGTTCCGGCGAATTTGAAGGAAAGACCTGCGATGTATGTGCCGGAAACGGTAAATGCAAAGAATGCGGAGGCATCGGAAAAAGACCATGCAAGAATTGCGGTGCTACCGGCATTATAGATTGCAATGAGTGTCACGGCTCCGGAAAAGAAAAGTGTCAGGGATGCCAGGGAACTCTAAAATGTGAGGCGTGCGACGGCACCGGACTGAACCTTCACAAATAGACGCTACAACTGTTACACCATGCTGGAAATATGTTTAAATAGTTGTATAAAAAAGCACAATTCGATATACTTGATTTATTGGTAAATCAAAGTTTTACCTGTATTTCAGGAAACGCGAGGATCGCTTTTATGAAGAATATTCCATTATATGATGTACGCCATATAGAAGATCTCCGTGACATGCTCAAACAGAGTACTGAGCTGTATGGAGATCTTCCTCTGTTTTATTATAAAAAAGTGAAGGGCGGGGACTACGAGTACTATACCTTTAATGAGTACAACAAGGCTGTTCAGGCCATGGGAACCGGTCTTTCCCACCTTTGCGGTCTCGGATCGCGTATTGCTATACTGGCTGAGACGAGATATGAATGGTATGTTTCCTATCTTGCAACGACAAACGGTACCGGTATCGTAGTGCCTCTTGATAAAGAACTCCCGGGAGATGAAGTGGCAAGCTGTCTGAACCGTGCCGAGGTCAACTGTATCATTTATTCCTCGTCCAAGCAGAAAGTTCTCGATGAGATCAAAGATCAGATCCCGGATGTGAAGTACTTCATCTGTATGGATAAGACAGATAAGGAGAATGTGGAATACTTCTACGATGTACTGAATAAGGGACAGGAGCTTCTCGATTCCGGTGATCGTCTCTTCCTCGATGCTCCTCTGGACAGAGAAGCTATGACAGTCCTTCTTTTTACAAGCGGTACGACAGCTCAGTCGAAGGCAGTTATGCTCAGCCAGAAGAACATCTGTAAAAACCTGGAAGGAATGTGTTCGATGTGTTATATCGACCAGAATGATATGTTTCTTTCCGTTCTTCCGCTACATCACACCTATGAGTGCACCTGCGGATTCCTCTGCCAGGTATATCGTGGCTCACATATCGCAATTTGTGAAGGTCTTCGTTATATCGTACCGAATATGCAGCAGTCCAAGGTTTCCATTATCCTGGTAGTGCCGCTCATGCTGGAAAAATTCCATAAGAGCATCATGTCAAAGGCGAAAGCTACGAAGAAAATGGCTAGAAAGTTCGAATTCGGAAGAAAGCTCTGCAAATTCCTTCTTTTCTTTGGTATCGACAAACGCAAGAAGATCTTTAAACAGGTACATGAGACCTTCGGAGGAAATCTCCGTCTGATCATCTGCGGCGGTGCTGCGATCGATCCTCAGATCATTCAGGATATGCAGGACATGGGATTTGGCTGTATTCAGGGCTATGGCCTTACTGAGTGTGCACCGATCCTGGCACTAAACCGTGACTGTGACTATAACAACCGCGCAGCCGGTCTTCCGCTTCCTGACGTAGATGTCCAAGTTATCGATAAGGATGAGAACGGCATCGGTGAATTTATCGCAAAGGGCGATAATGTCATGATGGGTTACTATAAGAATGAAGAGGCTACGAAAGAAGCTCTTGATGAGAATGGTTATTATCATACCGGAGATCTCGGTTTTATCGATAAAGACGGTTTCTGCATCATCACAGGACGTAAAAAGAACGTTATCATCGCCAAGAACGGAAAGAATGTATTCCCGGAAGAGATCGAGTCTATGCTCTGTTCCTCCGATTATGTTGAGGAGTGCCTCGTTTCAGGAGATGAGGAGAATGATGACGTGATCATCACTGTGACGATCTTCCCGTGCATGGAGGAAGTGAAGAAACTTCTTGGCAACAATCCGGATGATGATGCGATTCAGAATCTGATGGAGGAAGAGGTTGCTAAAGTGAATAAAAACCTCGTCAACTACAAGCATATCAAGCGTGTAGTGCTTCGTGATACTGAATTTGATAAGACAACAAGTAAGAAGATCAGAAGACAGTACAAAAAGTAATATCAACATAGCAGGAGACACTATCTAAATGCTTAGCAAAACAAGTATCGAAAGAATCCTTTCAGCGGCATTATCTAAAGGAGGAGACTTCTCCGAGGTATATATCGAGCGCAGTAAGATTTCTTCGGTTTCACTTCTCAATGGGATCGTAGAAGGCGCCGGTGCCAGTCTGGATATGGGTATAGGTATCCGTATCCTGGAAGGTGATAAATGTGTGTACGTTTATTCCAATGATATCTATCATGAAGATAAACTTATCCAAATGGCGAAAAACGCCTCGGCATCACTTTCGGATGCTCCGAATAATAAAACGATCTATTTAACTCCTGAGATCGAATACTATTCGCAGAAATACGAGATCTCTCCGACATCCGTCTCAAAGGCCGATAAGGTTTTCAAACTTCGGAAAGCAGGGGAAACAGCCAAGTCCTATTCCGATCTGATCACACAGACTTCCGCATCCGAATCGGATCTTGAAAGAGATGTATGGATCGCTAATTCTGATGGACTTTATGTGAAGGATCACCGCTGCCGTATGAGAGTATCGATCACAGCGATTGCAAGCTCGAATGACGATAAGCAGCAGGGCTATTTCGCACCTGGAAGCGGAGAAGGATATGAATTCTTCGAGAGACTGGATCTGGATGAACTGGCTTTGAAAGCTGCCAAAACAGCTGTAGTTATGATCGATGCGAAACCTTGTCCTTCCGGGAAGATGCCTGTCGTCATTGGAAACGGATTCGGCGGCGTAATCTTCCACGAGGCCTGCGGTCATGCACTTGAGTCAACCGCCGTCGGAATCAAAGCTTCCTATTTCACGGGCAAAAAAGATAAAAAGATTGCAAGTTCTATCGTTTCTGCTTATGATGATGCAAAAATCGCCAAGGAATGGGGCAGTTATGAGGTCGATGATGAGGGAACTCCCTCGACAACAAACCTTCTCATTAAGGACGGTATCCTCAACAGCTATCTGATCGATAAGATCGGCAGCCGAAGAATGAATGAACCTTCGACCGGTTGTGCCCGGCGCCAGAACTATGCATATGCTCCTACATCCCGTATGTCGAATACCTTTATCGCAAATGGCAAAAGCAAACCGGAAGATATTATCGCAGATACCGAGTATGGTATTTACGCGGCCAGTATGGGCGGCGGATCTGTGGATACCTCCACTGGTGAATTCAATTTCGCAGTTAATGAAGCATATATGATCCGTAACGGTAAAGTATGCGAAGCGGTTAAGGGTGCGACTCTGATCGGTAAGGGCGATGAAGTCCTTCTGAATATCGATCGTGTCGGAAACGACCTTAAGCTCGCACAAGGTGTTTGCGGCTCCGTAAGCGGAAGTATTCCTGTAGATGTCGGACAGCCAACGATACGTGTATCGGAGATCACCGTCGGCGGTCAGGCATGATTTGAAGCAAGAATTGTAAGTAATCAGGTGAGAAAATGGACAGCAAGATTCGTGAATATATTGATGAATTATTAAAACAGGCGCTGAAAGAAGGATTTTCCGAGGCTGAGGTGTACTATGGCTCGGATAATTCCATGTCTGTCTCCGCAAGAGAAGGAAAAATCATTGAATTTGAGAATTCGGATTCTTCTGGAATCTCTTTCCGCGGCCTTTATAACGGACAGATGGGAAGTGCGGATACAGAAGATATTCAGCCGGATATGATCCCGTTTCTGATCAATCTGGCGAAAGATAATTGCAAGGTGCTGGAAGTTAAAGAAGAGATCACAGTTTTTGAAGGTGAAAAAGAATATCCTGAATTCAACGGTTTTTCCGATGACCTTGCCAAGATCGATTATCAGACATTGGCGGACGCTGCTCTCTCGATGGAAAAAGAACTGCTTGCCTACGATTCTCGCATCGAAGCGGTAGATGATTCCAATGCCATTTATTCCAGCACGATCTCATACCTTCAGAATACTAAAGGAATGGTCTGCGAAACTGCTACAAATGATTTCGCAGTTTATCTCGGATGCAGGGCTAAAGACGGCGAAGACGTTCAAACCTATGGAAAATCCTGGTCGTATGGAACTCGTGCGGAATTTGATGCGAAGCAATGTGCAGATATCGTCGGAAAGCATGTTATAGCAAAACTTGGAGCCGAACCGGTTGATTCTATAAAAACACCAATCGTACTTGACCGCTTTGCTGCGAAGAGCCTCCTGGCCGCGTTTTCGGGTGCTTTTAACGCAGAAGCGATTCAGAAGGGCCTTTCCCGTCTTGTCGGAAAAATCGGTGAAAAGATCGCTGATGAAAAGATCACTCTCGTTGATGAAGGTATGATCGATGGTAGCCGTCTGTGCTGCCCGTTTGATTCCGAAGGTGTTGTCACCAAAAAGACCGTTCTCATTGATAAAGGTGTTTTCCGTTCTGCACTTCACAATAGAAAAACTGCTCTGGCAGATGGTGTGGAGAGCACAGGTAACGCTTCCAAAGGCGGCAAGAACGGACTTGGTATCAGTCCTGCCAATTTCCATTTTGAAAAAGGTGACATCAGTAGAGAAGCGTTATTCGAAAAAATGTGCAACGGAATCTATATCACCGCAGTATATGGACTGCATGCCGGAATCAACGCGATTTCAGGTGATTTTTCCCTTATGTCCGAGGGCTTTGTTATCCGTGACGGAAAGATCGCGGAACCCGTAAACCAGATCACGATCGCTGATAATTTCTTCGATGTGCTGATGAAGGTGGAGGCACTTGCAAATGATGTCGAGTATTTCTCGCCGGAAGCGACGCATATCCAGTCCCCCAGCCTTCTGATCCCGGATGTTTCTGTTGCCGGAAAATGATTACAGGATCGTCGGATTTCTGTGGTTTTTATTGAATTTCCTTTTCTTGATCATCTTGATCAGTAAGATAATAGCGAATACGAGGAAAATGAACAGGATCGTTCCTACAATAACAGGGACGATCATTGTTTTTAAGCTCTTTTTCTCGGAAACCTTCGTTTCTGCGGAAGTTTCTGTAGTAGAATCGGGATTCGTAATAGTTACTGTGTAATATCCGATACGGTAAGATTCGTTATTTGAGAAACGGCGGTAGATCGGAATCGAAAATTCCTGCACATCGGCCGTCGGATCGATCACCATACCTGATAGATCCAGCTCGTTACTATATCCTCCATTGGCAAGCGTTGTCTCTATCGAGTAACACTCGAGAAGTCGAAGCTCCGTGTTGGTGACCTTAAGCGGTGTGCCGGATATAGCGTGCTCGATCTGGGTAAGAGAATCCTGCACCATACTATTTAATTCCGGTGTATCGATCATTGTAGTCGTATAGTTTGTGTAGCAGTATTCGAAGAGATCGATCAGCGTCTGATACCGTTTCTCGGCATCTCCAGCTCCAAGAAGGACTCCGATCAGACGTCTTCCGTCTTTTTCCGCTCCGGCAATGATCGTGTAAGATGCTTCCGTAGAAAACCCCGTCTTTCCGCCTATATAATACTCATAGGCGGTTGCAGGTATGGATACAAAACGATTCGCATTATTCAGCACTCGTCTATCATTATATGTGTTTGTCGGCTCAATAGTAAAAGAAGAGCGAGTCGCGATTTCCTGAAAATCCGGGTGATGAAGCGCTTCTTTCAGGATCAGAGACATATCCAGACAGGTCGTTCTGTGCTCACTGTCCATACGTCCGTATGAGTTCGTGAAGTGAGTAGAAGTACATCCTAATTTCTCAGCTCGTTCATTCATCTTCTTAACAAAAGCACTTTCACTTCCGCTGATCTTAATTGCCAGCGCCATACAAGCATCGTTGGCAGATTTCAAAAGACATGCATAGAGGCATTGTTCAACAGTTACGATCTCTCCATCTGAGAAACCGATACGGACATAATCATCCGGGATAGACTCATACATATCTTTCGTGATCGTTATCGTGTCATCAAGTTCTAATTCTTCAAGCGCCAGAAGAATCGTCATGATCTGTGTAATTGCCGCAGGAGCACGTAATGTGTCGTACTGATATCCGATCAGCTTGGTATCGGAAGACGCATCGTAGATAAGATACGAGTCAGCTCCGACGATCGGAAGATTTGAAGGTTCCGGATCCAGAAGGCCTTCCACCGGATTTGTAAGGGCCTGACCGTTCCCGGACTCTGTTTCTGAAGTGTCATTATCTGCAAGAAGAGAAGGAGAGAGCGATGAAATAAGAATAACGAGTGTGAGAATAAGTGATAACACCCGCTCTATAAGCTTCTTTTTTCGCATGATATACTCTCCTTCGCACGAAAAAAATCTTCCCGATATCGTTCACAAAATCCGTTTGTTCATGTATCATTAAAGAGTCAAAAACAACGAAATAAATCGAAATAGAAATCGAGGTCATTTACGTGTCAACTGTTATTGTATCGCAAGATGAGTTATCGCGCTATAACTCTCTCATCCCTATGCTTAAAAAGCATATTTCCGAGGCCGGAATCGATCGCGGCCGTCCGCTGACATACCTTGTAAAAACGTATGGCTGCCAGTTAAATGAGTCAGACAGTGAAAAGATCGAGGGTATCTTTCAGGAGATCGGACTTGTTGAGGCAAAAGAGGAGGAAACTCCTGATTTTCTGATCTTTAATACATGCACGATACGTGAAAATGCGGATATCCGTCTTTTCGGAAATCTGGGTGCATATAAATCCCGCAAAAAAGAGAACCGGGATATGTTTATCGCCGTATGCGGCTGCATGATGAAACAGCAGGAGAATATCGACCGGATCAAGAAGAGTTTTCCTTATGTTGATGCATGTTTCGGTCCATCGGATATCCATATGCTGCCGAAGATCCTTGCCAACAAACTGAACCAGAGAAAACGTATCTTCTCGGTGTCTGAAGAGGATTATCTCGTGGATGACAACGATATTCCCGTATTACATAAGAGAAAATTCCGTGCACTGGTCCCGATCATGTACGGCTGTAATAATTTCTGCACGTACTGCGTCGTCCCTTATACCAGAGGCCGCGAGCGCTCCCGTTCTTCGGAACAGATCCTTGCCCAGCTTCGTGATCTGGCGGCTTCCGGCTATAAAGAGGTCATGCTTCTGGGACAGAATGTAAATTCATACGGCAAGGATAAAGAAGGGGAGATCTCCTTTGCCAAGCTTCTTGAAGAAGCAGCGAAGATCCCCGGTTTTTCGCGTATCCGTTTCATGACATCCCATCCGAAAGATATTTCAGAAGAAGTTATTTATACGATGAAGAAATATCCGAATATCGAGCGTCACCTGCATCTTCCGATGCAGTCCGGTTCCAGCAGCATCTTAAAGAGAATGAACCGTCATTATGATCAGGAGCAGTATCTGAAGACAGCGATGCTTTTCCGAAAAGAACTTCCGGATGCGACTGTTACGACCGACATTATCGTCGGATTCCCCGGGGAGACAGAAGAAGACTTCCAGGCAACTCTCGATGTGATCGAGAAAGTGAAGTTTGACAGTGCTTTTACTTTCCAGTATTCCAGAAGACCGGGAACAAAAGCGGCAGACTATCCGGATCAGATCCCTCAGGATGTCGTTACCGAGCGCTTCGGAAGACTTCTTGAACTCCAGAATGCGCTTACATTCGCTTCTAATGAATCCGTCGTTGGAAAGACAGAGGAGATCCTGATCGAGGGCAAGAGTGCAACCGCGCCGGATGTGCTGACCGGGAGAACCAATTCCAACAGGCTCGTGAATTTCAGGATCCCTGCAGGAATCGAGCTTAACGGAAAGAAAATCGACAGTTCCGCACCTGATTTTGATGCGGATGAATTTGAAGGAATGCTCGCAAATGTGCGGATCACCCGCGCAAAACCGTATTCCGTAGAAGGTGAATTGGAGAGTTTTATCGATGAGTCAAGATGATCTTCTAACATATGCTTCAGTAGATGTATCGACGCTCTCTCCGATGATGCGCCAGTACTTCGACATGAAAAAAGCAGCAGGTGATGCGATCCTCATGTTCCGTCTCGGGGACTTCTACGAGATGTTCTTTGATGATGCTATCCTGGTGTCCAGAATACTCGAGCTGACACTTACTTCAAGAGACTGCGGCCTGGAGAAGCGCGCACCAATGTGCGGTGTGCCGCATCACTCCGCATCGTCTTATATGCAGCGGCTGATCACCCAGGGCTATAAGGTCGCGATATGCGAGCAGATGGAAGATCCCGCGCTGGCAAAAGGACTTGTAAAACGCTCGATCACGCGTGTCCTGACACCGGGTACCGTGATCGATACGAATGGCCTGGATGAGAAGAAGAATAACTTCCTGGTATGCGTTTATAAGGTTGGTATGCAGTATGGACTCGCAGCTGCGGATATCACTACGGGAACGATGGAAGCGACACAGCTGATCACCGGAAACACAGCCCAGCATCTAGTGAATATGCTCTCGAAGTATCGTGCTTCTGAGCTGATCTTCAATGAAGATTTCAGTAAAGACCCGCTGTTTTCCTATGTGTGTGATAATCTGGTCGGATCTGTCACGCTTCGTCCGAACGCGGACTTTTCCTCAGGTCTGGCAGAACGTGTTCTCCCTTCTAATCTTAAAAAGGGAAAAGAAGGAAAGAAGAAGGCGAAGAGTTCTTTTGCCGAGGAAACAAAGAACATACTTCTGACTTCCGCGATTGATGCCATTCTTGCATATCTTGATGAGACACAGCAATCCCAGGTAACCCATTTCTCGGAAGCAAGGATCTACGAAGTTTCGGATACGATGGAACTGGATGTGGCGACCAGAAGCAATCTGGAAATCACATCTACCATCCGTTCCAAATCAAAGAAGGGAAGCCTTCTGTGGGCGATCGACCTGACGCAGACATCCATGGGCGGACGACGCCTCAGAGAATGGGTAGAAGAGCCGCTTATTGACGTCTCTTCCATCACATCCAGACTGGATGCCGTAGAGCAGGCGAAGAATGATTTTATACACCGTCAGGAGCTAAGAGAAGCTCTTCTCGGGGTGCATGACATGGAACGTCTTGCTTCCCGTATCGCACTTTCTTCGGTAAATGCGAGAGATCTTCTGAACCTGAGAAACACACTGTCGAAACTTCCTTATATTCAGGAATGTGCTGCGCAATTCCAGTCCGGTGTGCTGAAAGACACGGTATCCGAACTGGAGGATCTCTCAGATATATACCAGCTTCTGGAGTCTTCATTATGTGAAGATCCGCCGATCTCGGTAAAAGAGGGCGGCATGTTCAAAGACGGCTTCAATGAAGAAGCGGACAGACTCCGTCGCGCCAGCAAGGATGGAAAATCCATCATTCTGGAAATGGAAGCAAAAGAGAAAGAAGAAACCGGTATCAAGAACCTGAAGATCAGTTATAATAAGGTTTTTGGCTACTACATTGAGGTTTCCAAGGGTAATGTCCCGCTTGTCCCTGACCGTTATATCCGTAAGCAGACCCTTACGACCGGTGAGCGTTATATCACGGATGAACTGAAAAAGATCGAGGATATGATCATCGGCTCGACAGCGAAGCTTGTCCAGCTTGAATATGACCTGTTCTGTGAGATCCGGGAAACGATCGCAGCTCAGGTACACCGCTTGTTCCGTGTTGCCAATGCGCTCTCTGTTCTTGATGTCATCATGTCATTGGGAGAACTCGCGGAAAGGAATAATTACTGCCGCCCGAAGGTCGATGATACAACAGCCCTTGTTATCGAGGATGGCCGCCATCCGGTCGTGGAAAAGATGCTGAAAGAAGGAGAATTCGTACCGAACGGCATTACTATGGATGAATCGGATCACCGGATTATGATCCTTACCGGTCCGAATATGGCAGGTAAATCCACATATATGCGTCAGACGGCGCTTATCGTGCTGCTTGCGCAGATCGGAAGCTTCGTCCCGGCATCCTTTGCTCATATCGGCATCGTTGACCGTATCTTTACCAGGATCGGCGCGTCAGATGATATATCTCTTGGCCAGTCCACATTCATGGTTGAAATGAACGAGGTATCCGGTATCTTACGTAACGGTACTTACAGAAGCCTGCTGCTTCTTGATGAGGTCGGCCGTGGAACAAGTACATATGACGGACTTGCCATCGCCTGGGCGATCATCGAATTCATTTCTAACCGTTCCATTATGTTTGCAAGAACTATTTTTGCTACCCACTACCATGAGCTGAACCAGCTCGAGAAGACACTTCCCGGCGTATATAATGCTCATGTTGAAGTAGAAGAGAAGAATAAAGAAGTAAGTTTTCTTCATAAGATCTCGATGGGAGGCACCTCTGACAGTTATGGTATCGAGGTTGCCCGTCTGGCCGGTGTTCCGAGTGAAGTAGTGGAACGTGCCAATGTGATCCTTTCCGAACTGGATAAGAAGAAAATGCAGATCAATTATTCTTCCGGTGACGGGCAGGAAGGATTTGAAGGACCGATCTCCGGTCAGATCCCGATCTTTGCTCCGAGCCAGAAGGTTTCTGATTCGAATTCATTACGATCCGAACTGGTGAACCTTGACATTTCCAGAATTACGCCTTTGGAGGCGATGAACATATTGTATTCATTGATTGAGAAAGCCAAAGGAGATGATTAGTTATGTCAAGAATCCAGATACTTGATGCAGCGACATCAAATGCTATTGCGGCCGGTGAAGTTATCGAGCGGCCGATGTCTATTGTAAAAGAACTGATGGAGAACTCCATCGATGCAGGTGCCACTCAGATCACCGTTGAGATCGCAGATGGCGGGATCACCCTGATACGTGTGCGTGATAACGGTTGTGGAATGGATGAAGAAGATGCGCAGAAAGCATTCATCTGCCATGCGACCAGTAAGCTCCGTTCTCTGGATGAGCTCTTTTCCCTGCATTCCATGGGCTTCCGTGGCGAAGCTCTTGCGAGTATTGCGGCTGCTGCCAGAGTCACACTATCTACAAAAGAACCGCTTGCAGAGAAGGGAACCTGTGTCCGGTATGAAGGAGGCCAGTTCATCTCCTGCGAGCCGATCGGCATGCCTTCCGGAACGACAGTAGAAGTAAGAGACCTTTTCTATAATCTTCCGGCACGCTTTAAGTTCCTGAAGAAAGATCAGACGGAAGCAAACTACATCCAGGTTCTGATCGAGAGGTTCATTCTCTGCCATACGGATGTTTCGTTTAAGTTCATCAAAAACGGAA
Source organism: Clostridiales bacterium (assembly GCA_017649645.1). Classification (GTDB taxonomy): domain Bacteria; phylum Bacillota; class Clostridia; order Saccharofermentanales; family Saccharofermentanaceae; genus Saccharofermentans. The sequence goes on from JAGCGK010000167.1 coordinate 60,967, forward strand.
AAACGGTATTACAAAGTCCGGGAAACTGCGATCCGAGTTCTGCACTTTATAGTGTATATGGAAAAGAGATCTGCAGTGCCTGCCGTCCGATCAACAGTACGATAGACGGTATTACGGTAAAAGGATTCGTCGGCCTTCCGAAGATCGCACGTGCATCGCGTTCCGAGCAGATCATTTTTGTCAATCAGCGTCTGATCCGAAGCAAAACGATCACATCCGCGATCGATTCGGCATATACAAATATGCTGATGAAGGGCAAATATGCCTTCGTGATCCTCGATATCCTGATCCCATCCGCGGATCTTGACGTTAATGTTCATCCGCAGAAAGCAGAGGTCCGTTTCTCGAATGAATCCATGATCTATCGCGCGGTATACCATGCAATCGTAAACACACTATCTGCGGAGACGATGAGTGTGGAATTCGAGTTCAATAAAGGAGACAATCAGAAAGAGACGAATAATGCAGCCCCGCTTCAGGCACCTGTTCCGACAGCTGCTAAACCTGAAATTACAGTTGCTGCTGAACAAAAACCGGAGGTTTCAGATCGTCCTTCGCCGGCTATTTCAGTGCCGGCAAGTACGCCTGTTTCCAAGCCTTCCGTCGATTATTCGAAGAATATCGGATACTCGAATCTATATTTTAAAGAGCAGGAAAAAGCATACACTGTTCCGGAGACATTGAGCGCACCTGTTATCGGGACAAAAGAGCCGGAAGTTCAGCCTGAGGTTATACAGGAAGCGGCGCCTTCTGTGGAGAACATCCTTGATATGGTGCCTCAGAGCCGTGAGGAAAGCCTCCATGAATTAACATCCTCCCGTGTGATCGGGACTCTTTTTGATACATATATTCTTCTGGAAACGAAGGATCGCACACTTCTGATGATCGACCAGCATGCTGCTCATGAAAAAGTGCTTTATGAACAGCTTGTGGCTCAGGAACTTGAAAAGAAAGTAGTTTCACAACCACTGATCGCTCCTGTGATCGTTTCTATGTCCAGATCCGATATCAGCTTTATCGAAGAGCATAGTAAAGATCTGGAGGATATCGGATTTGAGGTTTCTTCCATGGGAGACAGTGAACTTGCTATCCGATCGGTACCGGCGCAGGTCGATCCCCAAAGTGTATCTTCCGCTTTTATTGAGATGGTGGATGAATGGATGCACGAAAGTAAAACAAGAAAAGATGCGCTCATCCTTTCGCTTGCGACTAGTGCCTGTAAAGCTGCCGTTAAAGGCCATGACAAGCTTCATGATATAGAAATTAAGCGGCTTCTCGAAGATCTTTCTGTGCTTAAGGATCCGTATCACTGTCCACATGGCCGTCCGATCCTGATCCGTCTGTCGGAAAAAGAAATCGAAAAAGAATTCAAGCGCATTGTCTGAGCAGGAGGCACAAGCATGGATCCGGAAAACTTAAAAAAACTGGAAAAGACCGGATATCACGCTATTCCGATCATTTGCGGTCCTACTGCAAGCGGGAAGACCTCATTTTCCATCAAAGCAGCCAAGATGCTTCACGCAGAGATCTGCTGCTGTGATTCCATGCAGATATACCGTCATCTTACTGTCGGCACTGCAAAACCGACAGAAGAGGAGAAGAGGGAAGTGCCTCATCACCTGATCGATCTTGTTGATCCGGATACTCCTTTTAACGTGGCATCCTATCTGGAAGCTGCATATAGCAAAATTGACGAACTCCTGGAAAGAAATGTGCTTCCTGTATTCTGCGGTGGAACGGGACAGTATGTCACGGCTCTGCAGAAAGGCTTTGATTTCGAAGGGGCGCCTGTAGATAGAGAACTGGAAAACACCCTTCGCGAAGAGTATGAAAAGAACGGGATCGATGCCATTTACCGGCGTCTGATCGCCCTTGATCCGGAGTGTGAAGAGAAGATCCATCCGAATAACACGAAACGTGTCATTCATACGCTTGCGCTACTTGAAAGCAATAAAGGCACCACACGTGATATCCGTGAATCCTCTACAAAGAATGGCCCTCGATATCCGTTCATCCTTTTCGCCATCGATTGGCCCAGAGATGTATTGTACGAAAGAATCGATAAACGCGTTGATATAATGATGGAACAAGGTCTTCTGGACGAAGCCGAATGGTTATATGATCAGCATCTTCCACCGGAATGTACTGCGATGCAGGCCATAGGTTACAAAGAGCTTTTCCCGTATATTAAAGGGGAGAAGTCTCTAAAAGAATGTGTGGATCTACTAAAACAGCACTCGAGAAATTATGCGAAAAGACAGCTCACCTGGTTCCGTCATATGGACGATGTAAACTGGATTTCTTCCGATGAAATGGACGATTATAATATCTCCTTATTACTTTTTTAAGCAATATAAGTGAAACGTATAAAATATCGCATATAAAATACAGCCAGGATCAAAGAAAGATGATATAGTTTGTGCAACAGCAAAAACAGGAGGTACAAACTATGATTCACGAGACAGAAAACGAGACAAAAAGAAACCCGATCCGTGCACTGGATTATTTCCTGAATAAGTGCAGAAAAGAGTTTACATCCGTTGAGATCATGACGCATTCCGGCGAGATCATCGAGGGCATTATCGACTGCTATGACCGCGACTCGATCATCATCCATAATGAGATGACACAGATCATGATATTCAAGCACTCTATCTGCTATATCTCTCCCAGAAACGGTCAAAGGATCATTCCTCCCGAGAAACAGAAGTGGGAGTATGATCCTTCGAAAAGTGCAACTATTATTCTGGCGGCAGCGAAAGCTTAATTCACTTTCGGTCTGAAGATCCCGTCTACGACGCCTAAGATCCTGCAATCATCATCCTCAAAAGGAATCGGCTCGTATGCGGGGTTTTCCGGCTGTAAAAGCGCATGCCCCTTACGGTATGTGAGACGCTTTACGGTTGCTTCATTGCCGATCATGGCAACAATGATCTGATTCATATTCGCCATATTATCACGGCGTACGATGACATAATCTCCGTCCATGATGTGCGCATTGATCATGCTATCGCCACGAACCTTAAGCATAAAGTATTCAGCAGAATTGAAATATTCGGCAGGGAAGGGCAGGTAATGATCGATATTCTCTTCGGCAAGGATAGGAACACCTGCCGTGACCGTACCAACAAGAGGGATCTCTTTAGGAAGAGTAGTCTCGCTCTCTCTGGCAATATCCTTGATCATGATAGCACGGCGTTTACCGGGAATATACTCGATCTTTCCTTCATCCTGAAGACGGCGGAGATGAGCATGAACAGTAGAAGTGGACTTGATTCCTACACCTTGACAGATCTCACGGACAGACGGCGGATAGCCCTCTCTCTTAACATATGAGACGATAAAAGCATAGATGATCTCCAAAGTTTCTTTCAGATTACTCTTAGTGAACCGATAAGCTGCCATAAATCTCCCTCCGTATGCTATTTACAACAATCTTACCATTATAGATTGACAGTGTCAAACGATTGTTCGTATTATAAAAATGAAATACGGCACCTGAAATAATGTGCTATAATCTTCATGATATAGGAGAAAATCATGGAAGAAGAAAGAGTTAACTACGAACAACCTCAGCAGGAAGAGTGGATCAATAATTCCCCTGAAGAAACAGGCGGAAACTCTTCTGTGGGCGGATTTTTCGGATTTTTAGGACGTACTACGGTTAATTATTTCAAAAAGCTTCCTGATTCCATCAAAAACCGTTTCAAAGCAAAGATCGCAGAACGAAGAAGAATGCCTAAAAGGAAGTCTATCCATAAGGTATATGTTCTGGTAGGTTATACCACCAAAGAATATGTTGATCGTAAATACAGAAAGGAAAGAACTTTGCTTCTTATCCGAAAGCTCCTGATCGCCGGAATCGTCATCCTTGCATTGATCATGACATACCGCTGGATCTCTCCGAAGATCGATTACAGCGAATACAAACAGATGGTCGGCGTAAATAAAATCAATGAATTAACACAGAGCGATCCGTTTGCTACAGAAACAACGATCGTCGCCGAAGCTCCGGATGTACAAAATGTAACACCGATTCCATCAAACACTACCGAAACACAAGAAACAAAAGAAACTGCTTAAGGATCATCTCATGATGATCCTTTTCATATATGAATAAGAGGTTTTTTGTAAATAGAGAAGTGAAAAAAACATAACACACAATTAAACAAAATCACAGTTTTGTTTAATTGAGAAGAAGAAAAAACAGAAAAATAATAATTTGTAGATTAACATATCTACTCAATATCACTCAGAATGAAAAAGCAAGAAAAACTCTAAAGTGACGAGTTTTTCGCATCGCGAAAACTGTCTGAGTCACGTAGAGTTGTTTCTTGCTTTTTCTAATGACCGTTCTGGAGCGTTTTATTTTCTTCTCAACGATAAATCGTACTTAACGAATCATTCTATTTAATGCGCATACGACAGCTCTCAGTGAAGATTTGGTTACGGAACTTGATATTCCTGCTCCAAGATGCATGTTTCCATCTTTATCAGCGATCTGTACATATGTAATAGCTGCTGAATCAGATCCGCTCTTGATCGCGTGCTCATTATACATTCTGATAGACAGTTTTATGTTTAAAGTTTTTTCTATTCCATTACAGAACGCGTCAAGTAAACCAATACCATCTCCGATGACTTCGATGATCTCATCTGCGTATTTTAATTTCACATTTACATGTGCTTTTTTATCTCCCAGAGATTCTTCACGATATCCGATCATGTTATATGGTGTCATAACATTTACATAAACATCATCAAACAATTCAAAGAGTTCCTGCGGCATCAGATCACTATGACGGGATTCAGATTCGGACGTAACGATCTGCATAAAGTCTTTCTGGAACGATTTCGGCAGATGCAAGCCATAATTTCTTTCCATGATATATGCCAGGCCGTTTTTGCCGGACTGACTGTTGATACGGATGATCGGATCATAGCTGCGGCCGACATCTTTCGGATCAATTGGCAAATATGGCACATACCATGTATTTTTTTCTTTGACATTTTCCATTCCTTTTTGAATGGCATTCTGATGAGTGCCAGAAAACGCAGTAAATACAAGCCTTCCAGCCCACGGCTGACGGTCGCCGATACGCATTCCGGTACAGCTTTCATACATATCAATGACTTCATCCATATCTGAAAAGTCGAGTTCCGGATCGATGCCGTTCATGAATATATTCATGGCAAGCGTGATAATATCGCAGTTTCCGGTTCTTTCGCCATTTCCGAAGAGGGTCCCCTCTACCCTTTCCGCCCCTGCCAGAAGCGCCAGTTCGGATGCAGCAACACCGGTGCCGCGGTCATTATGGGTATGAATGGACACAATGATCGAATCTCTGTATTTCGTGTGTGTACAGAAATACTCGATCATATCAGCAAACACGTTAGGCATCGTCATTTCAACGGTTTCCGGCAGATTGATGATGACCTTGTTATCCGGAGTCGGTTTCCAGACATCCAGTACGGCATCGACGACCTCGACCGCAAATTCCGGTTCGGTCTCCGAGAAATTCTCCGGAGAATATTCCAGATGCCATATGGTATTGCTTTCATCGGCATCGATCTCTGCCTGAATCAGTTTCGCGCCTTTTACAGCAAGATCTTTACACTGCTGTTTATCAAATCCGAAAACAACTTCACGCTGAAGTTTGGAAGTCGCATTATACAGATGAACGATTGCGGAACGTGCACCGCTTACAGCCTCAAAAGTCTTATGAATAACATCTTCACGAGCCATCGTCAGTACCTGGACAGTCACATCATGAGGGATCAGGTCGTTGTCGATCAGATGGCGTGTAAACTCATATTCCGTGTCGGAAGCCGCAGGATAACCGATCTCGATCGTCTTGAAACCGAGTTTGACAAGGTAGTCGAAGAACTGAACCTTCTGATTCAGATCCATCGGGACTTCCAGCGCCTGATTTCCGTCCCGTAGATCGACACTGCACCATATCGGAGCTTTAGCTAGCTTCTTATTCGGCCATGTCCGGCCCGGCAGATCGATCATTTTCGGCATCTGATACTTGTCAAATTTCATCCTTCGTTCCTCCTTTGTATCAATATAGGCAAACAAAAAAAGCCTTCGTCTCTTATCTTAGAGACGAAAGCTTGAATCTTCCGCGGTACCACTCTACTTCATCCATCATGGATGCGCTCATCGAATACGGGAAAAGCACTTGCCTTTCTGATATTCTGCTCTCTGATAACGGTGAGCCTCCGACTTCATCTACTGCTGATCTTTTTCAATGAAGCGCACTCCAGGGCGAGTTCAAAATCTCTCTTCTACCCGGCTTCCACCATCCCGGGCTCTCTATCAGAAGGAAAAAGATCTCTACTGATCCCCTTCTTCGTGTTTACTTAATTAACTTAACATAAAACTTTTTGTTTGACAATAAGCGTCTTTCGGAAAAGATTCTGACATTTCTTTAGAAAACGATATACTTTTATGTGAGAAATCTTCTTTCTGATTCGTTTAATCTATGAGATCTCAATTCCGAAACAAGGAGGTTTAGTTTGAAAAACGAAGTCGTGGTAAAACTGTTTGACTCGTATGCGGATGACCTTTACCGGTTTGCCGTCTCTTATGTCGGTTCCGGTCATGATGCCGAAGACGTTGTTCAGGATGTATTTTTGAAGATCTTGTCGAAAAGTATGCTTTTCGACAGGAGATTTGAAAAGGCCTATCTTATGACGATGACGGCAAATCAGTGTAAGGATCTGCTCAAGTCAAAAGCCAGGAAATCAAGCGTGGATCTGGAAAGCAGTGAGAATGAACTGTCTTGTTATGACAGATTTTCCGATGAAGACAGGACGGTTTTTGATGAACTGATGAAACTGCCTGACATATATAGGGCCCCGATCCACCTATTCTTCTATGAAGGCTATACCTATAAAGAGATCAGTAAGATTTTGAAAATATCCGAGTCGGCTGTTGCAATGCGGATCAAACGAGGCAAGGAACAGCTGAAGATCAGATTGGAGGATTAGTATGAAAAATACATGGGACAAAATCGTAATGGATGAGGATAAAAAGGAAGAGATCCGAAAAGCTCTTCTCAAGAAGAAGCCAGTTACACATACATGGATCAAGGTCGTGGCTGCGGCGGCTGCTTTAATCTGTGCCGTGATGATCATACCGTTTACGAGAAACAAGGTATTGCAGGCAGCAGAGCGGATAATAAAGCCTTTCCGTACGAAGAACGGCTTGGAGATGGATATCGAATATGATGATAATAATGATTTTGTTTCTGCTACAGTTGTAGGAACACCGACAGAGTATCTGAAAGTTGTCAATGGTCGTCTGATTTTCGAAATTGAAGACAAAACCATTGATGTCACGGATCTTTGTAGTGATGAAGATTTTTACCGCTACGAGATCAAAAATGACGATGGATCCATTAATTTGATTTATGTTGGAGGCAATATTACACACTATGGCTGGTTCGAAGTGGTTATCAGTTCGGATTTCCAGGAGAATACTAATGAAGATAACGTAAATGTCTTATGGTATATATATGGTCATAACTCAGAATATGTAGAGAATCCCTCTGAAGCAGAACAAAAGTGGGCACAGAAAGCTGAAGAAGATGCAAAGAAATACATGTCTTCTATGAAGTAATTATTCTGAAAATAATATTCAAGAGCGCCCTCCCGAAAAACTTCGGAAGGGCGCCTTTTCATGCAAAGATAATAATTCCTTCGATCCTTAAGCTTCCTTCGGATAGGAACGCTTAACGATCACAGCCATTTCCTTCACACGCTGGGCAAGCTCTGCATATGCTTCTGGTGTCAGCTGCTGAGCTGCATCAGAAAGAGCGTGCTTCGGATCCGGATGAACTTCGATGATAAGTCCATCTGCACCGGCTGCGATAGCAGCAAGCGCCAGAGGCTGCACGTACTGTGCTTTTCCGGCAGCATGACTCGGATCAACAATGATCGGAAGATGGGTCTTGCCCTTAAGTACCGGAACTGCACTGATATCCAGAGTAGAACGTGTAGCGGTCTCAAAAGTACGGATACCACGTTCACACATCATGATGTGATAGTTACCTTCACTCATGATATATTCTGCAGAACCCAGCCACTCATCGATAGTTTCTGCAATACCGCGCTTCAGCATGACCGGAATACCGGACTTACCGACAGCGGACAGAAGACGGAAGTTCTGGGCGTTTCTCGCACCGATCTGGATAATATCGAGATAATTCGAAGCATATTCGATATCGTTCTCAGATGTGATCTCGGAGATGACCAGAAGGCCATATCTGTCAGCCACACGGCGGAGGATCTTTAAGCCCTCTTTTTCCAGTCCCTGGAATGCATACGGAGATGTTCTCGGCTTATATGCACCGCCACGAAGCACCTTAACGCCGCAGGCAGCCATCTTTGAGGCAACGGCTTCGACCTGTTCTTCGCTCTCAACGGCACAAGGACCGGCCATCATGACCAGTTCTTTTCCACCGATCGTTAGATCTTTTACATTAAACGAGGTGCCTTCCGGACGGAACTGACGGGACGCGAGCTTATACGACTCCATGATCGGAACGATCTTCTCAACACCTGAGAGAACTTCCAGAGAACCCGGAGTCAGACGGGATTTATCACCGATAACACCGATGATCAATCTCTCGGCACCTTCAGAAACGTGTGCCTTCAGTTCGTTTCTCTCGAGAACGTCAATGATCTCATGTACCTGAGAGTCACTGGCACCCGGTTTTACAACAATAATCATACTTTACCTTCTTTCTTGTGGTACTCCATGTACCACACCTACCATACTACGAACAAGGATTATAACGCATTTTATCCTTGGAATAAAGAACTTTGCCTTATTTTATGTTCTCAATGAAGCATTTATATGCAAGATAGGTAAAATACAGGTCGATCTTGCTGATGACTTCATACGGAGCATGCATCGAAAGCACCGGAACGCCGCAGTCGATGACTTCCATACCGAGCTTAGCGAGATATGCGGAGATCGTTCCGCCACCGCCTGCATCTACTTTACCAAGTTCACCGGTCTGCCATGGAATATCGTTTTCAGCAAAGATACGAAGAATCGAGGCAAAGAATTCGGAGTTTGCGTCACTGGCACCGGACTTTCCTCTGGCACCCGTGTATTTTTCCATCTTCACACCTTTGTTGAGATATGCAGTGTTTCTCTTATCGGAAACATTGGCATACTTCGGGTCAAAAGCATTGGAAACATCGGTGGAAAGCATCTTGGTATTCGCAATGCACTTTCTGTATCCGAGCTCATCGTAGCCGCCATTGATCTTGGCAAAAAGCTCCACAAGGAAATTTTCATAGAGTCTGGACTGCGCACCGGAGTTACCGTAAGATCCGATCTCTTCCTTATCGGAAAGCATACATACACATGTTCTTGCCGGAGCTTCCTGCGCCATAAGAGCCATCAGTGCCGGATACGCGCAAACCTTGTCATCATGGCCATATGCAGCGATGAGTGCTCTGTCAAAGCCGACATCTCTTGCCTTCATGGCAGGAACGATCTCGATCTCCGCAGAAACAAAATCCTTCTCATCAATGCCATATTCACTGTTCAGAAGCTTCAGGATCGCGTATTTGCAAGCGTTTGAGGAGTCATCTTCCGGAAGCTTGCTGGCACCGATCATGACATTTAAGTCTTCGCCCTTGATGAAATCCGTTGCTTTCTGGCTCATCTGCTCAGATCCGAGATGCGGCAGAAGATCGGAAATATAGAAGATCGGATCTTCATCCTTTTCGCCGACACAGATCTCAAGCTTTGTGCCGTCTTTCTTCATGATGACACCATGGATCGCCAGCGGGATCGTGGTCCACTGATATTTCTTGATCCCACCGTAATAATGAGTCTTAAAGAATACCAGTTCATCTTCTTCATAGAGCGGGTTCGGCTTGAGATCGAGACGCGGCGAGTCGATGTGAGCACCAAGGATATTAAATCCTTTATAAGCATCTTCTTTGCCGACTACTGCAAACATCAGGCCTTTGCCCTTGATGGAAGAAAATACCTTATCGCCGGATTTCAGTGCTTTTTTCGTTTCAATATCGACAAAGCCCTTATCTGTCAGCGCTTCGATCGCATTGTTTACGAACTCGCGCTCGGTCTTGCTGATATTAAGAAATGCCATATACTCTTCGGCAAAAGCCATGGTATGGTCGATATCATCCTGAGAACGGCTTTCCCAGAGATTCGGATACTCCGCAAAAAGCTCCTTCTTCTCTTTCTTCAGGGACTTGGTCTTCTTCTCTTTCAGTTCCTTTTCTGTTTTTTTTTCTTTTGGCATATAATCATCTCCTTATACAAAGATACTAAACAAAAAACGCAAATATATGATACCATATTGTCGTGTTAATCACGACTAACTATTGAGATATTTGAGGTAAAGATGTTTACTGATACACATAATCACACCAGCCACTTCAGTTCGGACGCGAGAATGACGGCAAAAGAACTGATCGATGCATGTAAAAAACTTCAAATGAACGGAGTTGCCGTGACGGAGCATTACGAAGGTGATTACCCGCACGATATCGGTGAAGTACAGATATTCGACATCCCGGAGTACTTCGAGGCGTTTAAATCCTGGCGCGAATATGCGGATGGTTTTCCGGTCTACTGCGGTATCGAACTTGGTTATCAGAAGCATCTGTGCGGTTTTTACGATGATATGATCGCAAAATACCCGTTTGATGAAGTGATCCTTTCGAATCACCTTTATGCCGGAAAAGATCCCTACTTCTTCCGTGAATGCTACGAAGAAGATATGCTTACCGTGTATCGAAAGTACATCGAAGAAATGGCTGAAATGGCTGAAAAATGCAACAACTACGATATCGTTGGGCACTACGACTATATCAATAGATATGCGCCATATGAGCAGCCTCAGATCAAATATGCGCAGTGTCCGGAGGCGTTTGACCGCTTCTTCTCTGCTATCATTTCCAAGGATAAATGCCTGGAGATCAATACCAGATCCGTAGATAAGATGCGAAAGAAAGGTTTATCTGATAGTCTTCCGGACAAAGAGATCCTTACCAGATACTATGAAATGGGCGGTAGAAACATCTCGCTCGGCTCGGATTCACACGGCAGCGAAACGCTCTGCATCCATTTCAAAGAAGTGGCCGAATACCTGAAATCTTTCGGTTTTACAGAGAATTCATATTATGTCGGAAGAAAGAGATTTGGAGAACCGCTCTGATCCTTATACTTCGACTCTGCCCGAGATAATGTCCTTATAGTCCTTTAGATTCTTCCGCAGGAGATTCGGAGTATCAAGTCCATAAGGGCATTTTGTTTTACAGATCCCGCAATCTACGCAATTCTCGATCTTTGCCATCTCTGCCTGCCAGAACTCACCCTTGAAGTTTTCCGAAGGTGATCTCCGGATAAGCTGTGACATTCTCGCACACTGGTTGATCTGAATACCGACAGTACAAGGCATGCAGTAACCGCAGCCACGGCAGAAATCCCCAAGTAGCGACAGACGGTCTTCTTTTATAAAATCAGCAATCTCCTCTGTCATTTCAGCCGGCTCATCAAAGAAAGAGAGCCACTGAGCAAGTTCTGATTCTCTCTGGATCCCCCAGATCGGAAGTACCTCATACTGACTCATAAAAGCCATGCAGGCTCTGCTGTTCGTCAAAAGACCGCCGGCAAGTCCTTTCATAGCGATAAAGCCCATTCCAGCCTCTTCGCATGATCTGCAGAGAGCTATATCCCTTTCCGAAGCCAGATAGGAAAACGGAAACTGTAATGTCTCATAGAGGCCAGAACTAACGATCTCTTCAGCTACACCGATCAGATGTGCGGTAATGCCGATATGGCGGATCTTTCCCTGTTTCTTCGCCTGAAGAAGAGCCTCATACATGCCGGTTCCGTCATCCGGTCTGTAGCACTGCGGGACGCAGTGAAGCTGATAGATATCAAGATAATCCGTTCGAAGATTGGTAAGGGTCGTATGCAGATCTTCCCAAAACTTTTCCGGTGTCTTCGCCTGAGTCTTGGATGCAATAAAGATCTTGTCCCTCATTCCATCAAAAGCAGCGCCAAGTTTTACTTCGCTGTCTGAATAGGCACGGGCGGTATCAAAAAATGTCATTCCTCCGTCATATGCACCTCGAAGGAGCTTCACGGCAGTATCCAGAGCGACACGCTGTATCGGTAGTGCGCCAAAAGCATTCTGAGGAGTTGTTATTCCGGTTTTTCCAAGAGTTATATTTTTCATACTATGCCTCATTTACCAACTTTCCTGTCATATGATCAACTGTAAGCTCCAGACATAGAACTCTCGGGAACGCATGTATGAGTTCATGCTGAAGGTATTCCTCGTCATCCGTGAATTTGCGTGTAATATTCGTGCATATCCATTTCGCTTTTTCGGGATCGGTAACTTCTTTCATCCGGCCGAAAATGATGACACTTCGGATATTCAGTGCCCACTCACCTTCATTTCTGTATCCCTGGTCCATAACACAGTAACTGACCTTGGCGCAGTCGCGTAACGAATCGATTTTATGTCCCTCTTTTGCGCCATGAAAATAGAGTTTTCCATCTTCTTCACAGTACCAGTGATCCAGCGGTATGCCATATGGATATCCACCGTCTCCGATCATGGAAAGAACCCCGCGTGGCTGCTCTTTAAGGATCTTTATACATTCCTCATCACTTATCATCTGCTTGAACCTGCGCATCCTTCGGAATACTCTCGGAAGGATAAGCACCTGATTCGGATATCCAAACTCGATGGTCATATCACCTTCTATGAAGCCATACTTCTTATAGAGGGCTCTTGGAGCTGTCCCCTTGGGATCTTCCTCCCGAAAGGTGGATACGGTAATATCACGATATCTGTCCAGTTCATCAAGCGCCTTATCCATTAGAGCAGACGCGATATGATTTCTTCGATGGTCCGGGGCAACCGCCAGAAAACAGATCATATTTCGGTTCCTTGAGAAAAGCAGCACTCCGATGACCTTGTCATCTTCTTTAATACAGATCGCCTGCATCTTACTCATGAATTTCAGGACAGTTTTCTCGTGCTCGGAAAGAGCTTCCTCGGTCTCCAGTCCCGGGAATTCATCTTTCACCAGTCTGACAAGATCCATCCATGCCTGAATATCATTTTTTTCACTATATACCGCGTTCATATCTGCCTACTAAAAATATGGAAAATGGTTTTCCAAAGGATTCTATTTGCTGTTTGTTCTTGATTTAATTATATCATTTTGCACTCTCAATACGTTAAAATTTCTGATCCATGCATGATATAATGCGAGTGGGGATTTTATTATGAGGGGGATAATAGTATGACGAAGTTAGATATGCTAATCGAAGTTATCGGCAACCACAAAGTAGTTATTCAGACGCATAACTACCCGGATCCGGATGCTATGGCTGCAGCCTTTGGTCTTCAGTATCTTCTCAAGCAAAGAAACATTTCGGCGGATATCGTATATTTCGGAAGTCTGGACAAGGTCACCTTGAAACTGATGACGGAAGAACTCCATATCCAAACGATCAATGCTGCGGATTATACAGGTAGCGAAGATGACTATGTAATTAATATCGATGGTCAGAAGAATAATACCAATTTCACGGATCTTATCGGTCATGAGATCGCATGCATCGACCATCACCCGTGGGTATCCGATTATGAATATGCTTTCAAAGATCACCGGATCGTCGGGTCATGCTCCACGATCATCATGGACTATTTCAAAGAGAATAATGTCGAGATACCTACGGATGTCGCCACCGCTCTTCTCTACGCCATAAAGGTCGATACACAGAACTTCACAAGCGGAGTCAAAGAGGATGATATCAGTGCTTTTTCACAGTTAAATGCATTGGCGGATCAGGCTCTGATCCTTCGTCTGGACAGTAACGAACTGGAGATAGACGATCTTCGGGCTTATGGAGCGGCGATCCAGAACCTCTATGCGAAAGACGGCGTCGGATTTGTCCATATTCCCTTCGA
>JAGCGK010000168.1 GCA_017649645.1 Clostridiales bacterium
ACGGCTCTGTCCAAGAATCAGGATATCGACTGCGTTGTAATCGCGGGCGACCTGGAGATCGACACATACGACATCGAAGATATAGTAAGAAGGTTCTCCTCACCTAAGACCGCACTTATCATGGTCAAGGGCAACTGCGATTCTTATCAGACCTCTACTTATGCCCTTCCGTCCACACGTACATTCACTCTCGGAAAAAAGCACAAGGCACTTCTTACACACGGACATCTTTATCAGGCAAGACTGGATGTTATGTCATACTCAGCAATGGAGAATGAATGCGACGTGGTCATCTTCGGTCACATCCATAAGCAGGTCGACACCTTTGAGTTCGGTATCCGCTTCCTTAACCCGGGCGCCCTGAGAAACAGATCATACATGATCCTGACTGTTGATGATAATGATGAGATCTCTGTTGAGTTCAAAACGTGACGCATAGTTAATCAGCTATATTCTCTCTGATCAACTATTAATACTTTAATGTTAGATTCTGAACCCAGCAGATCACCATATTTATCTATAAACTTTCCATCCACATAGTATCCTACGTATTCATCATATGTATGCGATTCAAAATCATTTTTAATTTCCAGACATTCATAGGGAGTGAATACATATTGATCAATTTCTTTTTCATCAGAGGACTCGTAATCTTTCGTACATTCAAAATGAATTACTCCTTTTGAGATTCCAGCATATTCCAAGTTTGTATAGTGTCTTGCCTCAGAACCTGCAAAAGCCTGATTGCAATAATTCTGGCAAAAAGACATATAACTATAAGTAGAAGAAGTATACATAAGATTATCAACCACTTCTTATTCTTCATTGATTGATTTCTCACAAAAAATCAGTGTATCATTTCTAAAGCCTTATCTTGATCAATGAATTACAGGTCTGGAATATACTCTTTGTTCTTTCTCTAAAACCTCCACATCATTAGCACCATAATCACTTAGGACATCCTTGAAGTATACCAAATCAACATACTCGTTATATGTATGATCATCAGTGATGATTTTTGCATTCTTACATGCATAGGATAAAAGTGTATCGTCTACTTCTTTTTCTCCCAAACGGGGATAAGAAAATAGTGCACCGTATATCTCATACTTGGAAAAGCAATCATAATCTGAATAATACGAAATACTATCTAAAACACTCGCTATATACTGAGAATTGTCAATTACTACGGAAGAGTAACCTCCCACTCTATAATCTTTGAAAGTAATAATAGAACCGCCTATCGTTCTAATATCCGAGTTATTATCCGAAGTATTTAATTGAAGAATTTGTATTTCCAACCTATAAGGAAACAATAAAATACCATATCGCTTTTCGAAACCTTCCTTAATATCAATACAGTTACCTGGGAAAAAGGCATCCTTACCATTAACATCAGTCTCACACACAAAAGAGATGGTCCCTTTTTCTATCCCCTTAAAACTTAATGATGAATATTGAGATTCCATGCTTTCTGCGAACCTTCCTATAGAATATCGACGAATCAACAATCCAGATACAAGAAGAAGTACTACACCAATAATAAGAAAAAATATAAGCATTATTCGTTTTTTCATTCCTGCCCTCCTATAATAAAATCAAATATTGGATCATATATTTTTGCGATATACATATCCTCAGTCACATCATCAGAATACACGTCTTCAATAGATCCATTCTTTGTATACTTAAGTAACCCTTTGTTGTCGTCAGCTTTCCTATCGGCTTCAGCATATAAATAATATCCCTCGGGACAAACAACTTCTTCTCCATAAAACTGTTGCCCGTCGTAAACAGTGGAAGCTAAGCAATCATATCCATATACGACATTTATTGAAAAATGGTAAATGAATACTTTGGTCACATTCTCGTAAATAATAGTTTTGGGCGAGGTTTCATAAAAATAATTCTGAGCAACTTTACAACAAAGAAGAAACAAACTGCAAATCGTTTTATCATTCATTTCGTAGAAATTATGCTTATTCTCGATAGAAGTTGCTAATTCTTGTCCCTGATCAGTAAGAATCCATTCGTTATTATCGCCTACTTTAATTCCAAATGGCTCTCCGTGAGCATCGATAACTACCGCTAAAGGATAGTAATAATACTTTTCTCCATAGGGATGATGATTTACACTTATTTGAGAATTGTCCTCCAAATAATATTCTTGACTTAATCCTATTCCATTCCACAAAAAAACAAATTGGTAATAATTGGAAAATACTCTAGCTACTACTTCTCCATTATAGATTTTCTCATATCTAGCCTTTATAAGCTGAATATCATCCTTAAAATCTGTTGAAGCAAAAATATAAATAGCATCCGGATTCTCAATCTTTGGTCTGGCATCTTCATCATCCCAAAAGTCATCATTATCAGTGTCCTCTTCTGTAGGATCACTCTTATAATCCCAGTACCATATATCATCTATATTGATTCCTAAAATACTCTCAATATTTGTGTTCTTAATTACGCTGGATTCTCCAACACTTTTCTTCGTTCCTAATTCTGTGTAGTCCGTCAGTGAATCATTATCTGTATACTTTGTATCCGGATCTGTGAAGATCAAAGTTCCGTTCGATAAAAGGTGTCCTGTCGTTTCCTCATAATTCGAAAGATGATCTCCGTCTGTATCTTTTACAAGATCTTGTGAAATATTAAGACCACTCAAAACCTCTGATAAAGCCTGTGGAAACCTTTCTTGCAGAGCAACTTTATTAGAACTAATCTCCTTATCGATCTTTACACTAGGATAACTCTCAGAATTGAAATAGCATATATCATTTAACGATATAACAATAACTCCATCACAACTAGGTTCGTGGCCTACAATTTCTTCATACTCTTCCTTTGCTTCATCTAAGTCAATTAGATAAGCATCCGTGATCATTATTACAACCACTTTCTCATCTGGTTTGGCAAATATCCTCTTTGTCTCTGATACTATGTTGAGAAGATTTGTGTGGTCAGGTCCCCAACCGGCTCCTTCTTTATCACCATAGAGATCTGTTTTATATGTGAGATCTTCGGCAATCTCTATATACTCGGATTTGTTTCCCTCTCTGTAGCTATATGAATAGGCATTATAGTATGTCAGCAAGATAATATCCTGTTCGCCCATAGATTCCATAACAACATCAAAGGCATCATATGATTGACTTCTAAATTCTTCTGTATCTATATCAGCATAGTTCATGGCAATGAGATACTTTACCGTTCCGTCGTTCCCATTCAGATACTTTTGTCTATTTTCAGAAAGAAGCTTAATCGACTTGATCCAAGTTTCTATCCACTTAGCTTTACTGATCAACATATATTCAGAAAAATGCGTAGTAACATAACTTACTGTATTGTTTTCTTTATCTAATACCTGCTCTTTATCAAGCATGACATATTCGCCATTCGCTTCGTCGTACCAAAGAATACAAAGATCATCCTCATCAACACCAATTTCATTCTCGTCATAGTGAAAGATTATCGTTGCCTCGTCAAAGTCAGAACTCGTCTCAATACTTACAAGTC
This sequence comes from Clostridiales bacterium, assembly GCA_017649645.1. Taxonomy (GTDB): domain Bacteria; phylum Bacillota; class Clostridia; order Saccharofermentanales; family Saccharofermentanaceae; genus Saccharofermentans. Next base: position 3,523 of record JAGCGK010000168.1, read on the forward strand.
CTCCCACTATTGCTTCTATCTCTGAGGAATATACATCCTTGCCATAAACATCTTCTATGTTCATTGTTGTAGAGATAAGGTTTGTAAAGTCTCCTTTTACCTCTACTGATGTTACTCCTCTGATCTCTGCATTTTCTTCTATCTGAAGCTCCATCTCCTGATAGGTCTTTTCATCGATATCAAGGATACTGTCCTGATCAGAATCTAAAGATGCCGGATTCAATCCGAGTTCAAGCGCATCCCCGTCAAGGATCCCGTCATCGTTGGAATCCTCTTTGTCAGGATCTGTTCCATATACGTATATCTCATCGTAGTCATTGATATCGTCAAAATCCGTGTCGGGAAGAAATACACAAGAACCGAGTTCTTCTTCTGCCTTATTTGAGATACCATCGTCATCAAAGTCTTCATCTCCGTCAGATTCTCCGTTCTTATCAGAGTCGGGATCGTTCGGGTCATAGCCTATCCTGATCTCTACGAAATCATTTATTCCGTCATCGTCTGAATCAGGATCATTCCTATCAGTTCCATAGAAATCTTCTTCGTAGTTCAAAAGCCCGTCACTATCCGGATCGAGATATCCGTCATATTCGGGATCTTCCGTTACTGTCGGTTCAGGTGTTATGGTCGGCTCTATCGTAGGTTCTATGGTTGGTTCTTCCGTGATTGTTGGAACAGGAGTGATATTCGGCTCATCTGTCGGAGTCGGTGTAACAGGATCTGTTCCTTCACGGGAGCAGATGAAATCCATATAGTCAGGAACACCGTTGTTATCCTCATCTTCTGTAAGCGTATATGCCAGGACTACCGATCTCATGCACAGATCAGTTATTACAAATTCATCCTCCGTAGGAATGCCTTGTATGTTCAGAAGGAGAATGTTGGAACTCAGGTTCTGTGAATTGCTGTCGTTTGAGATGGTATATGTTCCGTCTTTGGTTTCTATTGCTGCGTTTGAGATATTCGTTATCTCATATTCGGAAGCAAAAGACAAAGACCAGTCCTCTACATATTCCTGTGCTGATAACATCAATGCTCCGTTAAAGCCGTTATCCCACTTTGAGTATTCCTGATATGTAACGAAGTACTTATCATTTTCTACTTCTACTGTCTTGGTATTAAGCAGATAAAACTCTGAGAATTCTGTATATTCTTTCTCTCCCAGGTCAAGAGTCATTCCTATTGTTACTTCAGAATCAACATCTATATCCTGATTATAGTAATTATTCCTTATGGTATATGTTCCGTTATCATCTGTTTCAATTATTGAAGCATTCCATATGTTCTCGATCGTATACGGAGTACTGAAGGTCAGGTGCCAGTTATCTATCCTCTTATCACCTGTATTTCTGATCTTGAGTTCTATATTCACATGCTTATCCCACGAGGAAGTCGTTAATGACGTCACTTCAAAAGAGCAACCTTCTTCAACCGAATAATATTTGATCTGAACATCAGCTAATGATCTCATCGGGACAACACTTGAAAGCAGAATAACTGTTAAGATAACGCATAGTAACCTACTTGCTCTGCTCCGCTCTGCTCTCAATATCATATCGTACCTCCGATCAGGACCAAGTTGTTATTATCAAAATACTATGATTTCTCTTTGCTGACAAGGTTCATTCCTATAGAACAATTATATAAAAACTATAAACAAAAAGCTGCCATTGCTGACAGCTTCCTGCTTTTCTTCATATTGTAAAACTTACTTATCGATTGACTGAGTGATAGCTTCTCTTGCTCCGTCAAATGAGACATTGCTTATTGCTACTGCGCCTCCAACGATACAAAGTGCGAGCACTGCGGTCAAAATCAGCGAACCGAGGATACCGAGAACGCTGAACATAACGCCAGCGGATCTTGTATCTGTCTTGTCGCCCAAGCGCTTTGCCTTTGATGCCTTGGACAGGCCGACCAAACCGAAAATGAATCCCAAGAGTGTGATCCAAGAGAACATGAACGATGCAACACCAAAACCGAGTGAACTCTTTGCGGCTTTGTGTGCAGGACTGTCGTCTCTCTCGTACTTATTGTCAGCCCAACTGTAGCGATAAGGTGTCATTGTTGACACTGGTCTAGCTACCTTTTCTTCTTTCTCAGAAGCCTCACCCAAACCGAATCCGGGTCTTACCAATACTGCTTCGTTTGCTGTCATATCATCCCTTCTTTCTTTGACAGATTTTTGACCGTCACCTTGAAAATATATTAAAACGCTTTCAATGTCTATCTTCTATTTCCTTTTTCGAAAAGAAAAAATTTTATCTATCCCTGTAACATTTCTCCTAAAACTCTGTCATTAAGGTTAAGGATGGGTACATAAACCCCAAGGTATGAGGATTTGTCGGCGATCAGGCGGGAACAGGAAAATCTAATCTTTCTCCCCGAAAATTCCGGTTTCCACTTGAGACCTGACAAATTGTCATATCCTTAAAAGCAACATGGAATAAGGGTGCTCTCGTCATATAGACAGGGAGATGGATTAAGGAGAGGTACAATGAAAAACAAGATCATGGCAGCTGTTTTATCAGCTATTCTTTTGGCGTCCGCTTTAACAGGATGCAGCACAGCAAAGACAAACAAGGTAAAGACCAGGTCCGGCAAGACATCTGAAACAACACAGGAAACAGATGAGACAGTTGAGACTGAAGAAACTGAGGGCACCGGAAAAGATGACCCGACGGAGCCTACAACAAGTAAGGACCCGGTTGTCGATTCAAAGATCGATCCTAACGAGCCTTTGTTCATGAAAGTCTACATGAATTATGCTTGGGGATATTCTGTGAGCGCAACGGTGATAATGGGAAACGGTGACGTCTATTACTTTGGATGCGGCACTATGGTCTATCCGCCTGTGGATGCCAACTATAATCTGTTCGATTATCTCGGTACCAAGCTTGAGAGTGTCAGAAAGATCGGTGAGCCTGTCGGGAAAGTTGACGAGGATTATCTTAACAGCCTTTTCGAGAAGGCAAATGAGATAGATCTGAGCGCGGATATTCTCTCAGAGAACGTAATGTGCGATTACGGCGAATACGAGATATTCTTCCTTCAGACCGCCAACGAAGATGACAATAAACTCATCTACGGGTACGGAGACAATGACTTGATCCTTGACGATTCCAAGGCTGAAGACTTCAAGGAAGATTTCGAACAGCTGATCTCCGGAGAGTCCGATATGCTCACGGTTACCGGCGATACATATTACAGCGTCTACACCAATGAATTCCCTATCGTCAGCTTTAACTGCGGTTATGTGAGCGGTTCTGAAGATTACGGATTCTATGTCTTCCCTGACCGCGAATCATTCATGGATGCCATGGATCAGCTGGGAATCGACAAAACAGAATTCGCCGTTTATGATGAGCCTGCTTATGAAGACTATCCGTACTTTGTACAGATACAAAATGTACCGTCATCAGGATATATGCTCCTCCACGATGCATTCATAGTCGAGCGCACAGACGACAGCGATTCATACTTCTTCCTCGAGTCTGATGACAGCTACCGTCCTGAACCTGACAGCACGCAGTGCGCAGTAATGGACGGATTCATCTCAGTATGCTGCTTCACAGGCTATGTAGAACTCGATGAACTCGTCAATGATGAGACCAACCCTTGGCAATACTTTGAATCAGGATCTTAACCCAGAGCGTTCAGTATCTCCTGATATTCAGCAGGCAGATCGAGCTCAGGCTTATCTTTGATCTTATAAGCAAGTGATGAAGTACCGTCTTTAACTTCCTGAAGTTTTTGCGGTACTTCTTTTATCTTGTTGATACATACCTGAGCACTATCGTAGTTCTCAGCATCAATATAGAGCTTAGCGCAATATGTAAGCATATCGATGTAGTCTTCATACTCAACGAGGCTGTACTTGTTTCTCTCGATAGCCATGGCCTTGTTCTCGATCATTGCAGGGATATCACCCTCAGAAAAACATGCTCTGGCCTTAGCGGAATATGCGATCGAAATGCTGTCATCGTACTTAATGATCTTATCAGCGATATCTTTCATCTCATCAGCAGTGTCAGCCTCCAAAAGAAGTTCCACATAAGACTTGGTGTAAGCAGGATAGACCTTAACGGCGAGCTTGTCCTGATTGATGAATGACAGGAAGTTCGGAATAGCAAAATAAAGGCTCAGGAGCGCAGCCACAGAAGTTGCCACGATAAAACTCTTTCTTCCCTTAACAGGCTCACCCTTTGTCTCATCATCGAAAATGAGCGCCAGGAAGATAAGATCCATAGCCACGAACTGCATGTCAAAGTCAAAGAGCAGATGAAGGATCATGATGATAACCACGATCTTCCTTTTCATATCGATCTTGATGAAGTTCTTGACTACGGCAATACCGAAAAGGATCGTCGGGAGCCAGCCCACATCGATAAGGATCTGCAAAAGATCGTTGTGAACATGATTAACGCTATAGACACCTGTCTGGAAAGTTCCCTGGGAATAGAAGTAGCCCATGTATCCCAATCCGAACGGGTGCTTTATTATCTGCGGAAGGACATCCTTGAAATAAAGGAATCTTCCGATAAACGTACTGGATGTAAATGAAGTAGTAAGGAATCTTCCGACGCTGTCCCTGTTACCTGTAGCAAGAACATAAACAACCGATCCGAGAACTGTTACAACAACTGCTCCGGCAAGGATGAGCTTAAGCTTCTTACCCTTGATAGTTATTATCCTGTAGCAAAGGAACAACATGAGAAGTACGAATACCGTACGGCTTCCCGAAAGGACAATGCCTGCAAGAAGGATTGGTGCAAATACGTAGTCCTGCTTCTCGAGTTTTTCCTTAAGAAGGAGAAGGCTCAATGCCACCAAAAGGAAAAGCGCGAAAGTATTCGGATACTGGAAAAATCCTGCAAGTCTGTTACTTACGAGGAAATAGCCTTCCTTCGGAATGACAAGTCCGAGGATAAACGAAAGGACCGTCATAACTGAACCTGAAAGCGGAAGATACTTAAACGGATCTTTTACCTCAGGACTGTTCTTCAAGAGGATAAGGAACAACGGAAGCGGCAGGAACTTAACGAATCCCAAGACCGTCATACCCTTATCAACCGCCCACAACGGGCTTACCAGAAATGCCAAAGGCAGGATTACACTTGCTGCAAATAATATATCGAAAGGACATTTGAAGTCCTTGTTATTCTTAGCTTTTAACGCGATCATGACTATAAGCACAATGGAAAGCAATGCTGCTGTCCACTCGTGAAAGACGCCCAGCGCGAAGGGCAATATTGAAATCAGTATTTCGATCATCGGAATCTGTTATTCTCCTTATTTTCTTGCTTCTATATTTTACAGAACCAAGACATATTTTAAATCCGAGCTCAATAATAAACAAGAGCCACGGTCTTTGCCGTGGCTCTCGTCATTGATCTTTAAAGATCGGTTATCCTCTCTCTATCGCGTAGTCCTTACAGATCTGAGTGAACTCTGCCGAATTAACGAAGCTGTTAAATACCTGTTCCTTGGTCACTCCGTTCTTCATTTCCTTAAGCCAGTAGTTCATTCCGTCATCATCAGGTTCACGACCCATGAATGTTCTGTACATTCTCGTGAGAAGTTCTTTATCATCATA
>JAGCGK010000169.1 GCA_017649645.1 Clostridiales bacterium
CTTGGCATCCATATTGAAGACTCCGTCGATCGGATACATTGCGTAGTCGATGTCCCGGGATTGAAGATCCTTCATCTGATCGATCATGGAAGTGTCGCCTGCGTGGTAGATGGTGACACCGTCAACGGTTACGAGGTAGCCGACGCAGTACTTTACGTCGTGGTTCGGATTGCCGCCTGCAGGAACGGCCTCGACCTTGAACGGCCCCAGGTCCATCGTCTCGTAAATTCCGTCATGGAGGAAATCCGTATTGTCGAATTTCTGACCGCCGTCATTAAGTTTCAGGTTGGAGTTAGGCATATGATCGTCATGCCTGTGGGTAATGATTATATAGTCAGCGTTCTGACTGTAGTCACCCTGATAGTTCGGATCGATATAAAGGACCGTGCCGTCCTGGGCAACGATCTTTACGGATGCATGACCTATGTAGGTGAGTGTTGTCTTTTTCTTGGAATTACATGCGGATAAGCTCATAAGAAGTCCTCCGATAAGCAATGAACAGATAAGGGTCTTAAGTATTCTCATATCGATCCTCCCGTACTCTTTTAAATGACTATAGCATAATATTATCCGAAGGGAAAACCGGTTCAGGTTCATTTCAGGTTGACACTGTTTAATACGATTAGGTTTATGTTTTATAAGTGTTATGACAGGAGGAAAAATATGCGAAGAAATGTCCTGAAACTGACGTCAATTCTTATGGCGTCCGTTATCCTATGCGGATGTCAGTCAGGCGTCCTTAAAGGTCTTAAGAAGACGGATGATAATCTGTACATCAACAAAGACAAAAAGTACGAGGAACTTATCGCTACCGCGACCAAGTTTGATTTCTACGGTTCAATGATCCTGGCTACGGACGAAGATGTTGTCCTTTATTCCGGCGGTGAGGGTAAGACCATAGACGGGAAGCCCGTCGATCCGTATACCACTTATGACATCGGTTCCAATTCGAAAGCATTCACTGCAGTATCGATAATGCAACTCATTGAGCAGGGTAAGGTATCCCTGGACGATACTCTTGATGTATATTTCCCTGAGTATGAGACTGGTAAGGACATTACAATCTATAATCTACTTCACATGCAATCCGGAATCCCTGATGACATCAATGAACCTGAGGAGTTTTGGGGCATCTCCGATGAAGATGAGGTAATGGATTTTCTGAAGGCCAAATACTTTTGCGACAATCTTACCGATGAGGAATACCTTAACGCCTTATATGCCGCGCCTCTTCTTTTCGAACCGGGTACGGAACAATCATACAGCAATACGAATTATCACCTGTTGGCATTCATCATTGAGCAAGTATCGGGAATGAGTTACTGCGACTATGTTCAGAAGAATATTTTCGATGTGTGCGGAATGAAACATACGACCTCAATGGTCATAGGAAATGAGACCAGTGTTCCTGAAGGCTATGAAATGGAACAGGAGATCGGAATGGTTGATGAGAACGGCTATGAACTTCAAGGTATAACCGACAGGGGAGACGGTGGTATACATTCCTGTGCGGCGGATCTTCTGGCTTTTGATCGCGCATTGTTCGGAGGAAAATTGGTAAGTGAGGGTTCACTTCAGGAAATGATGAACTGGGACATGGAATACGGCTGTGGTCTGTATCCGTTTGCAAGCAATAACAAATCATACGGACATTCAGGTGCGTATGGTGTTTATATCTCGATGAATATCATATATGAGACAGAGGAGTTTGGACGTGTATACCTGATAATGTTGTTGGCAACCAATGATCCTGGTCCTGCATCCAATCTGGACAACATCCCTGAATTGGTGGATAAGAAATATTTATAATACTTTGTTTTGGAAACGGGTTTGTAGTACAATCAGTAGACTAAAACCTTCGGAGGAATACTATGGACGACGCTATCAAAAAAGTCCTTGCAAAATATGATGAATTATCCAAGCTCATTCTCGATCAGAAGATGGACGAGATGGCTGATAAGATGATGGATATACCAAAAGACAGTGATGAGATGAGCTATGAGTCTTATCTTCAGTCACAGGTCATGGAAGAGACGGAAAGCCAGATGGCGCTTATGGAAGATCAGGAAGATGATCTTCTTGACGGAATGTCCATGAGGGAATATTTCCTCGGTTTAAGCGTGGACGAATTATTAGAGATCCAGAGATACTGCGCGGTCAATCTCGACGGCAAGGCTCCTGTATCACTTACAGAGGCGCTCGTTAATAAAGCTGAGAGTAACGAGGACGTTTACGAGAAGCTTCGTAATTATGCGGCTACGACCATCGGCGAGGCAGCATGGATCGAAGACGAGCTCAAGGATGAGGACAAGATCTTCGAGATGGAGTTTACCAAGGTCAAGGCATGTCTCGAGCTTCTTATCGAGCTTCGTGACGGAAGTTTAGTAGCAGCTATCCTCGACAGATTTTTAAGTTATCCGGAGACAAGAGATTTCGTAGCGGATTCCATCGCGGGCTATGTCGAGGCATTCCCTGAAGTATCCGTTCCTTATATCATCGGCCAGCTCGA
>JAGCGK010000170.1 GCA_017649645.1 Clostridiales bacterium
AGCTTAGTTCTGTCTTTATTTTGTATGTAGTTATTAACGCGGTTTGCTTTTGGGCAGGCTGCGTTTTTGTTTTTCGAGAACAATAAATCATTAATCAAGGAGGAAAAGGATGAAACAAAAACTATTGAAGTTAGTAGCGACTATTGTTATCGCTATGATGGGCGTAATGTTATTTCCTAAATTGATTGGAAATGACACTGTTTTAGCTGACGGAGACGTGATTACTACTGTAGAAATCTCCGGCGTTGAACTACCTAAAGCAGGAGATTCCGGAAGTACTTATGGCTTATCTAATATGACGACAAATGGTTCAACTGCCGGGTATACTGTTGAAATTATGGGATGGTATAATCATTCAACTAAAGTTGATACGTTTGAGGCAGGAAAGACATATGGTTTATGGTTGATACTACACCCTGTCGATCCTCATCATTTCCCAGCCAAAGAATCGAATTGTACATATACTCTTAACGGAACTGAATATCGGGTTTCATCCGATTTTACAGAAGGCACAATAGCGTGTGCGAGCGGACAAATTGAATTTTATTATAAAGTGCCGGGACCCAAATACGATATTACTTTCGATAATAATGGTGGATCCGGTAATATGGATAAGATGCAAATCGAAGAAAACAATGAGTTGACTTTGCCAGAATGTGCATTTGCTCCGCCTACGAATAAAGAGTTCGTAAAGTGGCAGATTGGTACTGAATACTATATGCCTGGTGATAAGGTTACGATTACACAGGCGACCACAGTTGCGGCTATTTGGGACGATATTGAGACTTATACGATCACCTACCATATGAATGGTCACGGAACATCTATTGATCCTAAGACTGGAATTCCGAGATACAGCAAATTATTAGACTATCTTCCTAAAGTAAGCAACGACGGAGATTGGATTTTCGGTGGTTGGTACGAAGACCCGGATTTTCAAAGTCGTGTCATTAGCGGCACCAAGATTTCCAGTGATATGGAACTCTATGCTTACTGGTATAAAGAGATTAAAACTGTAACAATTGACGGTGTTGAACTACCTAAAGCGGGAGATTCCGGAAGTACTTATGGCTTATCTAATATAACGACAAATGGGTCAACTGCCGGGTATACTGTTGAAATTATGGGATGGTATGATTATTCAACTAAAGTTGATACGTTTGAGGCAGGAAAGACATATGGTTTATGGTTGATACTACACCCTGTCGATTCTCATTGTTTCCCAGCCAAAGAATGGAATTGTACATATACTCTTAACGGAACTGAATATCGGGTTTCATCCGATTTTACAGAAGGCACAATAGCGTGTGCGAGCGGACAAATTGAATTTTTTTATAAAGTGCCAAAAGATGTATCAATTACGTTCAACTCTAACGGAGGTAGTTCAGTAACTACCCAAACTATTGAAGAGGGAAACAAGGTAACAAAGCCTTCTGATCCTACTAAGAGTGGCTTCACTTTCGGTGGATGGTATAAAGACTCTGAATGCACAAAAGCATATGATTTCGATTCAGAGGTAACAGCAGATATCACACTCTATGCTAAGTGGACAGCTACTCCAACAACTCCTCCGGAAGAATCTGAAAAGTCTTTCGAGGATTTCGTTGAAAGACTATACACAGTAGCTCTCGGACGTGCGTCAGAGCCTGAAGGAAAAGCATTCTGGTGTGAGCATGTAGGTAACGGTGACCTTAACGGTGCACAGTGCGCTAACGAGTTTCTCTTGAGCAAGGAGTTTAACGACAGAAAGCTTACTGATGAACAGTTTCTTGAAGTTCTCTATAAGACGTTCTTCAACAGAGAAGCGAAGGATGATAAGGATGGTTTCAACTTCTGGATGAATTGTCTTAAAACGCAGGGACGTGATTCTGTTGTTGATTGCTTCATCAACTCTGAAGAGTGGTGTAATGTTTGTGCTTCCTATGGTGTAAGATCAGGCGCTACTAGAGCAAAAGCCACCATCGCTTCTGCTAATGCTACTGCTTTTGCAACAAGACTTTATACTGAATGTCTCGGAAGAGATCCTGAGGAGGGCGGACTTAAGTTCTGGAGTCTTGGACTGACTAACCAGGAACTTAGTGGAACACAGGCAGCAAAGGAATTCTTCTATAGCCCAGAGTTCGTGAATGCTAAGTACAGTGATGAGGAATATATCTATCGTATGTATAAGACATTCATGGGACGTGAACCAGAGGCTGAAGGTAAAGCATATTGGCTCAGCGAACTCAAGAATGGCACGACAAGAGATGAAGTATTTAACTTCTTCTCCACATGTCCTGAGTTTACGGGAATCTGCAAGGAGTATGCCATCGTAAGGTAAGAAACTTGACAGACTTCTATATATGTAGATAATAAAGGGGCGCTCGAAGCATCGGGCGCCCTTAAAAACGATTAAAATATTCGTTGACTATTACCCCGACCTGTGATAAAATTTCAAGCGCTAAACCCGTAGAGGTCTTTTTTTATTGCGCTTAAAAATGCAGTTTTGCATGGTGAACATATAGAGGAAGACAATATTTTTTGGAGGTGTTCGGATATGGCAAAGGCCAGTGCACGTGACAAGCTTACATTAGCATGTGAAGAGTGTAAGCAGAGAAATTATCAGACATACAAGAACAAGAAGAACGATTCTGAGAGACTCGAGCTCAAGAAGTATTGTCCTTTCTGCAAGAAGCACACAGTACACAAGGAAACTAAGTAATCCTTGTCCTGTAAAAAGAGGTATTAATAAATGGCTGACAAGAAGAAGAATATCTTTGCTCGAATTGCCGCTGGATTCAAGGGCGTAATCTCCGAGCTTAAGAAGGTTATCTGGCCTTCAAAAGCAAAGCTCAAGTCTATTTGCGCTGTTGTATTTGTTGTTATCATTTTCTTTGCCATCTATCTTTATGCCGTTAGCGAAGGCGGACATTGGATCCTTAACAAGGTCGGTTTCTATGACCAGGTAGATCCAACAGAGTCTTCAGTCGAGATTTCAGAGGAGAGCACAGAAGCTTCTGATACAAGCGCTGAGTCTTCCGAGTCCAGTGCAGATTCTTCAGAGACATCAGCATCTGAGACAACGGCATCAACATAAGAATTTGTCTTACAGCATGGCGTTAAGCCACTTTACATAGGAGTGTAATAATGTCTGAACAGTTGGAAGCTAAGTGGTATGTAATTCACACATACTCAGGCTATGAGAAAAAAGTAAAGACTACTTTGGATAAAATGGTTGAGAACAGAGGACTTCAGGAGATGATCCAGGAAGTTCAGGTTCCGACTGAGGATGTCATCGAAGTAAAGGATGGCAAGAAGAAGGTCGTTCAGCGTAAGAAGTTCCCTGGTTATGTATTCGTAAAGATGGTATATAACGAGGAAATCTGGTACATCGTAAGAAATACCAGAGGTGTAACAGGCTTCGTAGGCCCTAACGCAAACAGACCTTTGCCTTTGACAGAAGAAGACCTCGTAACAATGGGTCTTGCTACTGACTGGGTACCAAGCGTTGACTATGAGGTAGGCGATACCGTAAGAATCATCTCCGGTCCGTTTATCGACAGCATCTGCAAGGTAGAAGCAATCGATATGGAGAAGCAGCAGGTTACTGTACGTATCTCCATGTTCGGTAGAGAAACACCTGTAAGCGTTGACTTCGCACAGGTAATCAGAATCTGACTTATCACGGGTTTGCCCGTTGTTAAGATAAATAATTAATTTTGGGAGGTGGCCATTATGGCTAAAAAAGTCACAGGTTACATTAAGTTACAGATACCTGCAGGCAAAGCAACTCCGGCGCCACCGGTAGGACCAGCTCTCGGACAGCACGGTGTTAATATCGCGCAGTTCGTTAAAGAGTTCAACGAGAGAACAGCAAAGGACGCAGGTCTTGTAATTCCTGTAGTTATTACAGTTTACGCTGACCGTTCTTTCTCTTTCATCACAAAGACTCCACCGGTACCTGTATTGCTTAAGAAAGCTTGCAACATTGAGAAGGCTTCCGGTAAGCCAAACTCCAACAAGGTCGCTAAGATCTCTTTCGAGGAGTGCAAGAAGATCGCTGAGATCAAGATGCCTGATACAAACGCTTCAAGCATCGAGTCTTGCGCAGAGATGGTTGCAGGTACAGCAAGATCCATGGGTATCGTTGTAGAAAGATAATAGCGGAGGAAAAGACAAATGAAAAAAGGCAAGAGATATACAGAGCTCTCTAAGCTCGTAGATAAGTCAACAGCCTATGATCCTTCCGAGGCTATTCGTCTTGTACAGGAGACAGGTAAGGCTAAGTTTGACGAGACAGTTGAGATCCACGTTCGTTTGGGCGTTGACTCCCGTCACGCAGATCAGCAGGTAAGAGGTGCCGTAGTACTTCCTCACGGAACAGGTCGTTCCAAGAAGGTTCTCGTTTTCGCTAAGGGACCTAAGGCTGATGAAGCTACAGCAGCTGGCGCAGATTTCGTTGGTGCTGAGGATATGGTAGAGAAGATCCAGAAAGAGAACTGGTTCGATTTCGACGTAGTTGTTGCTACACCTGACATGATGGGTGTTGTAGGACGTATCGGTAAGGTTTTGGGTCCTAAGGGATTGATGCCAAACCCTAAGTCCGGAACAGTTACAATGGATGTTACAAAGGCTATCAATGATATCAAAGCAGGTAAGATCGAGTATCGTCTCGATAAGACAAACTTGATCCACTGCCCAATCGGTAAGGTATCCTTCGGTCAGGAGAAGCTCGAAGAGAACTTCAAGACAATCATGGATGCTATCGTTAAGGCTAAGCCTGCAGCAGCTAAGGGACAGTACCTTAAGAGCGTTGCTCTTTCCGCTACAATGGGCCCTGGCATCAAGGTTAACACAAGTAAGTTCCTCTAATATAGGTCTTGCATTAATACCTTGAGATGGTGTATCATACACCTCGTGGTTTTTGACCACACAATACAAGTAAATATCCGTTCATTGCCAAAGACAGCAGGTTTTTGTAATTACCAATCGGTTTCCTGCCGAGGTTATGGGACTAAGTGATAAATGAAGTTTCAACCCCTCATGTCTTTTTGGCCTGAGGGGTTTTTAAATATTCTGACAAGGAGGAATACCACAAAATGCCAAGTGAGAAGATTCTAGCTGCTAAGAAGCAGGTTGTTGCTGATCTCGTAGCTGAGTACAAGGATGCTGCATCTTTCGTATTTGTAGCTGCACGTGGTCTTACAGTTGAGCAGGATACAAACATGCGTGCTGAACTTCGTAAGAACGGTGTTAAGTACAAGGTTATCAAGAACACAACTTTGCGCTTAGTATTTAAGGAGCTCGGTATCGAGGGACTTGATGAGACTTTCGTAGGACCAACAGCTGTCGCTTATTCTGACAACCTTGTTACACCTGCTAAGATCCTTTGCAAGTTCGCTGATGATTATGAGCCACTTGAGATCAAGGGTGGCGTTATCGAAGGCAAGGCTGCTTCCGTTGACGAGATCGTTGCTCTCTCCAAAGTTCCGGACAAGGAGACTTTGTACAGCCAGGTTGTTTATGGTTTGCTTTTCCCATTCACAAAGCTTGCTATGCTCGTTAAGGCTGTTGCTGAGAAGGCTCAGGAAGAAGGCGGAGAAGTTGCTGCTGCACCTGCAGAAGAAGCTGCTCCTGCTACAGAAGAGGCTGCACCTGCTGCTGAGGCAGAGGCACCTGCTGAAGAAGCTGCTGCACCTGTTGAAGGTTAATGAAGCTTCATTACACAACAAAGTATTACTAACTATCAATTAATTATGGAGGAAAAAAATCATGGCTAGTGAGAAAGTTACTAAGATTCTCGAAGATATCAAAGAATTGTCCGTAATGGAGCTTTTCGACCTCGAGAAGGCAATTGAAGAAGAGTTTGGCGTATCTGCTGCAGCTGTTGCTGTTGCTGCACCTGCAGGCGGAGCTGCTGAGGGCGGCGCTGCTGCTGAGAAGACAGAGTTCACAGTATTCATGAAGAGCTTCGGCGCTTCTAAGATGAACGTTATCAAGGCAGTTAAGGATGCTTGCGGTCTTGGTCTTAAGGAAGCTAAGGAACTCGTTGAGTCTGCTCCTAAGGCTATCAAGGAAGGCGTTTCTAAGGACGAGGCTGAGGCTCTCCAGAAGAAGCTCGAAGAGGCTGGCGCTGAGATCGAACTCAAGTAATTCTATTCTTAGTTCACTGACTAATAAGGGATGCTTCGGCATCCCTTTTCTTTTGCTCGAAAAAGAAATAGTGCTATAATCATTGGAGCAATTTCGGGGAAGGTAAATGGTTCATGAAAAAAGCTCTTTTTGTATTAGGTATTTCAATAATGATCGTTGGTCTGTGCTCATGTGATAAGGTTCAAACTGCAGAGACAGAAATAGAGACCGCAACTACTGCCGTTGTCTCAGAAGAGACAACAACTGAAGAAAAGGAAACCACAACAGAAGAAACTGCAAAAGAGACAACTGTCGAGACTACTGAAGAGACTATCATCATAGTTGAGACGGAAGAACCTGAATATACTCTTCCTTCAGAAGTCGAAGAGAATATGTCTGATAATGACAAAGCAATAATCCTCGAAAACATGAAAGAAGCAGATCCTGAGAAGTTTGAGACTCAGGAGATCAAGGACTACATCAACGAAAACATATATAATGCCAATTACTTATTTGCACGAATATATCCGGATGAGCAATTCGGAATCGAAGAGGGAGTCATAACGATCACTCCATATTCTGAAACAACTTACCTGCATTATGTTATCAAATTCGATACCGTTGAAAACGCCATGAACTATTTTGATCCGAACGGCGAAGCTGAAGCTAACGGTCTCCATATTGTATTTGTAGAAGAGGATGACGGATCCATGACAATGAATATCGATGAGCAGGGTTTTGAGCTTGATGCCACGATCTCACCTAATGCTGTTCTCGAATACACCTATAAATCCAAAGCATGATGTGATTTTTTGTAAGTTATTTCAATATAGTTGCAAGATATTCCAATAGTCTTTTTTTGAGTTTTCTCCCGAATAGAATGAAAGCATAAGAAGTTTTCGAGAGGGGGAAAAGGTCATGAAAAAAAATAAAGCAGGAATAGTGACAGCAACTGTACTGATCGCACTACTGGTTATCGGAGCAGTGGCAGATCTTCTCTACGACAGATATCACTTACCGACATATGAGCACGGCAAGATCGTGTCAGTCACGATGTGCACAGGTGGCGGATGCAGTCACATAATCTGTCTTGCTGATAAGGACGAGCCTCATTTCGAATACAGCGCCTATAAGGATGGTGACGGATATAAATTCGCGTATGAGGATGGCCTGGGTCATAGGCAGGAATTCGATCTTTCCAAGGCAGATTATACCAAGCTCATGAGAAATGACTTTAATAAGTTTATGGAGCAGGTCGCTGACGAAGATCACGAATATACCATATTTGAGTTCGAAGACGGAACAACATTGGCGGTTTCCGACATCGATTACAGGATGAGAACATTCTTCAGGGCATGTAAGGAAACATTCATAGATCACACGTGGGATTAATAAGAGGGTGATCTTATGAAGAAGAATAAGTTAGGGATAATAATCGTAGCTATAGCGGTCGCACTTATTGCTATCGGAGTTCTGGCAGATTATTTGTACAGCATACGTATACCGAGATATGAGCATGGGAAGATCGTAGCCGTGACAATGATTTTGAATAACGAAGAAGAGATGCCTTATGAAAAGTATTACGCTTATAAGGGTGATGACGGGTGTGTCTTCGCTTACGAAAAAAGTGGAGGAGAAAGGCAGGAATTCGGACTGTACAGGACCGATTTCAACAAGCTGATCAGATATGATTATAGCGCGTTTATGTCGAGTGATCATGAAGATCCCTATGCACACACCATATTTGAGTTTGAAGACGGAACTACTCAGGAAATACCAAATTGGGATGTCAGAGTATGGACTTTTTTTCTCAACTGTGAAAAGACATTCATTGATCATAAAGAAATCATCTAGAGTTAATGTATAGTTTAAAAAGAGAGGTTATCATTGAATTTGACAGTTCGAAGTGATAACCTCGTTTTATGCGAAGAAAACCAACAAAAGAAGAATATGAAATAATCGTTCAGGAACTAAGAGAACTCGGGTCCAAGGAGCTTCTTAAGAAGCTTGATCCGGACAACGTTCTCTTTAATGGTGTGACCTGTTCTGAGGTAAGTGATTCACCCAACGGGAAGATGATCACATATATTGAGGATGACCTTGTTGATGAGAACGGTTATCCGTACATTTTCGAGCACAAGTATTATGACTATATGGGAATACTTACAAAGGGTCGAAGGATGATCTCTTTGTATGTCGAAGGGTATTACTATCTCCTGCCTGCGAACGGAACGTCATATGAGCTGGTGGGAGCCGTTCATAATGACGTAAACTTCGATATTGATAAGAGTAGATCCGTTAAGCTTCCGACTCCGCTGTTCCTTGACCTTCCGCGTGATCCTGCCAGGGAAGTTACCAAAGAAGATAAGGATATGATCAAAAGAGCATATAAGAAATTCGGCAGATACACGGGTTCAAAGATCATTGGCGGTATAGCTCTCGGACTTTTATTCTTTATCGTTATCGGTCTGGGATATATCTTCACGGTTGCGGGATTGGTTGACGGCAGTTCGCCTGTGCCCTTTATTATCATAACGGTGATCGCTGTTATCCTTCTTATCGCGAGCATAGTGTTTACGGTAATCTTCACCAATAACAGTCATGTATGGATGGCTACGAAGAAGAAGTACATCCGTAAGGTCATGCTTACGGGTAAGTACGACTATGGGGCTCCGGGAATGCCTATTCCTGTCAGCTTTTATGTGTGGGAAGGAAACAGAGCCGCTCACCACACTTATGCGGTTTCTTTCGCACAGATCGTTCTTGATAAGAAAGCGGGCTACGGAACGGTCGTTTACATGCTTACAAATAAAAAAGATCTGGACGGAAATGATGCATTCGGCAACGGAGTCTTTATTTCCGAATAAAAGGAGGGCAAATCTATGATCATTATGGGACCGGGAAGTTGGGCCGGACTTGCTATCGGTGTTGTCGTCTGTGCTATATTTGCAGTCGTCATCATCAAACTCTCGAAAAAGACCAAGGCTAAGACCGACGAGATCTTGGCTCAGATCCCCGAAGAAAAGAAGAACGAACTTAGAAACCAGACCTATACTGAGGCTGACGGAAAAAACATGTATACGTCTAACGGTCTTGTTGTATCAGTTGATGAAGAGGGCGACAAGGCAAAGGTTATGCTTATGTTCTACTCATCTGAGCACGACGAATTCTACACCAGGAATGTTAAGCTCACCAGAAGTGATGTCGAGTCCAAGGGCATCGCTGCTAATGCTTTTATCCCGGTACTCATGAAGTACGACAAGGACATGCATTACTACGATTTCAAGAAGATCCTCTGAGATCGGATAATTAAGAAAACGGGAAGATGTGCGATCTGATCACACATCTTCTTTTGTCGATCATAATCTTTTATTTATTGTCCGAAAAAGAGTGTTATAATCCTTAAGGCAAATTTGAAATGGGAGGTATTATAGAGATGAAAAGAAAGATATTGGCATTGATCCTTACAGCAACGGTAGCAGGTTCAGTATTCGCCATCAGCGGATGTGACAGCAAAGAAGCTTCAAAGACAAAGGAGTCCGCAAAGGTTGAGGATAAGGCATCAGATGAAGATGCAGAGGGAGAGGAAGATGCCGAAGAGACATTCGTTCCTGAAGCGGTAATCGCTGATGAGGATGGATTCAGCTGTCAGACCATCAAGGACTTTATCAAAGAAAATGAGGACAATCCGAATATCATCATGGAAACCAAGCTTGGTGATCAGGCTGCAAACTATGACAGCAAGGCAGTCGGAGTTGAAGAGATCCTTATCGCTTCAGATTTCGAAGAGATGAAGAAGACGATGTTCATCAAGTTTGACACTATCGATAATGCCAAGGATTATCTGGGTGACGAGCTGATAGGTCAGAAACTGATAAAGACAGAGAACGCAGACGGATCTATAGATTATGAGACTGAGGGCAACGAGAACAAGATGTCCGGCAAGATCTATACCGACGGACTCATGACCTGGATCATGAAGATCAATTGATCGTTCAATAATATGAGATCAAAGGGGATGCCTCAAAAGTGATTGAACTCACTTGGGGCATCCCCATTCTTTTTGCTCTTCTTTTGAATTCCCGTTGCTTGTACAGTTATATAGCGGTACAGATGACTGTAATTCTGCTGTTTTTCCCGTGATAAGTACAGTTTCTTAGAACTGTACTGATGACTGTAATTTATTGAAGACAAAAGGGAAGGTCTCATTATAGTGCCTTTGAAATCCAGTAATCTATCCCTGTTCACAGAGACTGAATACTAGATTATCTTGTAAAATACAGTAAAA
>JAGCGK010000171.1 GCA_017649645.1 Clostridiales bacterium
CTCCGGGTCACGACCCATGAATGTCTTATACATCCTGTTGATATACTCTTCGTCACTGTAGTTCGCATTCACGAATTCAGGACTGTAGAAGAATTCTCTTGCCGCCTGTGTTCCGCTGAGTTCCAGATTGGTAAGTCCCAGACTCCAGAACTTAAGTCCCTCTGCTTCAGGTTCTCTTCCGAGGCACTCTGTATAGAGTCTTGTAGCAAAAGCTGTCGCATTTGCTGATGCGATAGTTGCTTTTGCTCTTGTGGCTCCAGACTTAACTCCGTAAGATGCACAGATGTTACACCATTCTTCCGAGTTTATGAAACCGTCAACTACTTTGTCTCTTCCTTCAGTCTTAAGACTGTTCATCCAGAAGTTGAAACCGTCCGGATCGTTAGCAGCATCTCTATCGAAGAAAGTCTTATAGAGTACATTGAGGAATTCCTCATCACTCAATCCTCTGTCGTTAAACTCTTTACTCAAAAGGAACTCGTTCGCACACTGAGCACCGTTAAGGTCACCATTGCCTACATGCTCACACCAGAAAGCTTTACCTTCAGGTTCGGACTGACGGTTAAGTGCTACTACATATAGACGCTCAACAAAGTCACCGAACGACAATCCCTGCTGAGTAGTAGAAGATGAGGAAGATGATGTCGGTGTGCTTGATGGTGTCGAAGGCGCATCAGGGACAGATGTTGAACCACCAGATGAAGGAGTTGCCGGATTCTGATTGTTTGAAGCCGGAGCTTCAGTAATCAGTTTTGTCGTCTTTGGGATAATCAACTGGACCCCATTATCTGAGCATATATAAGCATCGCGGTTAAATGAGTACTCAGAAAAACCGATTTTCTTATACGCATCAACCAGAATAGAGTTGTTTGAGATATTCAACTCTGAAATCTCAGTCCCCTCGCAATTCAATATTTTTAAGCCTATATTTTGGCAGACGTCTAATTCCTTTATCGGGTTATAAGAACAACTTAGGGAAGTAAGTTTAGTGTTTTTGCTTGTGTCCAACAAAGATATGTTACTATTACTGCAATTAAGTTCTTCAAGCCATACATTTTTGCTTATATCAAGTTCAGTCAGTTCATTGTTGAACAGATTAATTTTCTGTAGAGAATCGTTTTTACCTAGATTCAGCTTTGCTATCTTATTCCATGAAACATCAAGATCCACTAAACAGATATTACTGTTAAGATCAATAGTAGTAAGATAGTTGGCGGAACAGTCTAACGTACCGAGTAATGTGCACTCACTGACGTCAAGATCGGCTAATTGATTTCTTTCACAATTGAGGTCCCTGATATCACCGGCATTGCTCAGATTTAAGTCTGTTAATAGATTATTCGAACAATTAAGATTCAACAAAGCTGTATCGGAACTTACATCTAAATTCTCAAGCTCATTATCTGAGCAATTGAGTTTTTCCAAACTGCTCAGGTTTTTCACGTTCATCCCCGAAAGTGCATTTTCGGAACAATCTAAGTCAGTCAGAGATTGATTTTTACTCACATTCAAGTAGGTCAGATTATTTTTACTGCAATCCAGTTTTTTCAGCGAAGTGCATTTGCTCACATATAGTGCTGACAGATTGCTGTTTACACATACTACGGTCTTAAGATTAGGTGCCGTACGCAAATTCAAAGTAGAAAGATCGTTGCCTGAGCAATCAAGATAGTTCAACTTCAGATTATCGACCATATATATATTGGATATGTCATTTGTTGAACATATCAGATTTTGGAGAGATGCGTTTCCTGATATATCAAGTTCTGTAAGCTTGTTTCGAGAACATATCAGGTTTTTCAGAGCAGTATTATTACCAAGCTTCAATTCTTTTATATCATTATATGAGCAGTATAAATTCTCAAGTGAGGTATTGGCACTTACGTCAAGACCAGAGAGTTCATTGCATGAACAAGACAAAGTCGTCAGGTTTTCAAATATCTCAATACCTTCCAGGGACTTGATCTGTTTTGACTCTACATCAATACTGCTAACTGATGAGTATTCATCATAACTGAGGCTTCCATCCTTGTTACTATCCAGGTTGCTCTTGATCCAGGAAGCAAATTTGCTGTCCGAAAAAGTAGAGTCTATGTTATAAGACTTCTGTGGATCTGTCTGTGCCAAAACGACACTGCCTGTGAAATAAAAAAAACATACAACAACGATCGCCGAGACGATCTTCAGCAAATGTTTCATATCTATTCTCCATGTATTTCTCCCCAAAACAATTCTGATGATAGCATCAAAAAAACGGCGCTGTCAATCAACGCCGTCTTATTCAGACAATTTTCTTACAATTAGATATTATCTTCTGCTCTTGAGCTCGTTATTGAGATCATCGAGAGTGATGTTCATATCAGCCATGAGTACCAGCATATGATACTGAAGATCCGCAAGTTCTGCGATTACTTCGTTCTTGTCTTTCTTGGCAGCAGCGATAGCTGTCTCTACTGCTTCTTCTCCCAGCTTTTTCGCGATCTTCTCGGTACCCTTTTCCATGAGGTAATTGGTATAAGAACCCTCTACCGGGTTTGCCTTACGATCCATTATTACGCTGTAAAGTTCCTGAATGATATCCATGTATGTGTCCTCCGATATATTAGATTTCAGATAAGGTTCTGTAGAAGCAGCTTCTGTTGCCGGTGTGACATGCGGCTCCTGTCTGGTCGACCGAATAAAGGAGAGTGTCGAGATCACAGTCTATCCTGGATTCGATCACCTTCTGGACGTGACCTGAAGTCTCGCCCTTCTTCCAAAGGGAATTTCTCGATCTGGAGTAATAGTGCATATATCCTGTCTTGCAGGTAAGTTCAAAAGCTTCAAAGTTCATGTACGCCATCATGAGGACTTCACCGGTTACGTGGTCCCTGGTAATGGCAGGAACGAGCCCGTCACTGTTCTTCTTGAAGCGCTGCCAGAGGTCAAGTTCCCTAGTAAGTCTTCTTACGGGGATCCCCTGTTCTGCGAGATAATCCTTAAGGTCGCCGA
The DNA here is from genome assembly GCA_017649645.1 of Clostridiales bacterium. GTDB lineage: Bacteria > Bacillota > Clostridia > Saccharofermentanales > Saccharofermentanaceae > Saccharofermentans. Next base: position 2,992 of record JAGCGK010000171.1, read on the forward strand.
TGGCTATCTCACCGAAGTGGAAAAGGCTCGCAGCAAGTACCGCATCCGCCTTGCCATCGATTATGCCGTCCCTGAAATCCTCCATCGAGCCCGCGCCGCCTGAAGCGATGACAGGTACGCTTACATTCTCTGCGATGAGAGAAGTGATCTCGTTATCATAGCCGGACTTGGTACCGTCCTTGTCCATGCTGGTAAGAAGGATCTCGCCTGCTCCGAGTCTAACGACTTCCTTGGCCCACCAGAGTGCATCGATGCCTGTAGGCTTTGTGCCTGCGGCAATAACTACTTCGCAGCCTGACGGGAACTTATCTTCCTGTCCTTCACGTCTTTTGACGTCGATAGCTACGACTACACACTGGGAACCGAAGGTCTCGGCTGCCTCGCGGACGAAGTCGGGATTCTTGACTGCTGCGGAATTGAGGGAGATCTTGTCAGCTCCTGCGTTTAAAATGTCCCTGATGTTTTCGATGGTCCTGATGCCGCCTCCGACAGTGAACGGAATAAATACTTCATTGGCTACGCGGTTTACCATGTCGATGATGGTGTCGCGAGCTTCCAAAGTAGCGGAGATATCAAGGAATACCAGCTCGTCGGCGCCTGAGATGTTGTACTGCTTGGCGCACTCGACCGGATCTCCCGCATCGCGGAGAGATACGAAGTTGACGCCCTTAACAACGCGGCCGTCCTTGATATCGAGACAAGGTATTATACGTTTTGCATACATTTTGTAAGGTCTACCTTTCCTTCATAGATGGCCTTGCCGATTATGACACCGGCACAGCCGCTGTCCTTGATGTGAAATACGTCTTCGTTTGAGCCGATGCCACCTGAAGCTATGACGTTAAGGCCGGTCTTATCCACGAGCTCTTTGGTGCTGTCGAATGCAGGACCCGTGAGCATTCCGTCTCTGGATATATCGGTAAAGATTATGGTCTTGGCACCAAGTTCCTTCATCTGGAAAGCGAAGTCGACTGCCTTTACGCCGCCGCCCTTGGTCCAGCCGTCAACGGCTACTTCACCGTCGTGAGCATCGATGCCGATGGCGATGTTGTCACTGTAGAGTTTCAGGGCCTTCTCGGTAAACGCGCGGTCCTTGATGGCGGAGGTGCCGATAACGCAGCGGGTAACTCCGTAATCCTCGATCCAGCGCTTCAATGTGTCCATATTGCGGATACCGCCGCCTGTCTCGACCTTAAGGCCGGTCTCGGAAGCGATCTCCTTGATGATCTTGTGGTTTGTAGGGATGCCTAATCTTGCCGCGTCGAGGTCGACGATATGGATCCACTTCGATCCTGCCTCAACGAAGTCCATGGCCTGAGCCATCGGGTCGTCGCGGTAGACTGTCACGTCGTCGTATTTTCCCTGTCTTAAGCGGACGCATTTGCCGCCCAGAAGATCGATTGCCGGTAAGATTATCATTATCCTACTCTCCTTACGAATTTTCTTAAGATATTGAGTCCTGCCTCGCCGCTCTTTTCAGGGTGGAACTGACAGGCGAATATGTTGTCTTTTTCGAGAGCGCAACAGTATTTGATGCCGTATGTGGTATAAGCTGCAACGTCAGAAGCGTTTTCGAGATCACAGTAATAGGAGTGAACGAAGTAGACATAGTCGCCTTCGGAAAGGATCGAGCCAGTTACGTCCTGAAGGTCGTTCCAGCCTATCTGAGGGATCTTAAGGCCGATGGAGGACGGGAACTTACGGACTGTGCCCCTGATAAGGCCCAGGCCCTTGACGTTGTCTTCGCCTCCAAAACTCTCTTCGGATTCGTCGAGGAACATCTGCATTCCGAGGCATATGCCCAGAAGCGGAGTGCCCTTGGCTGCGACGGCCTTTACGACCTCGTCCATGCCCGCATCCTTAAGCTTATCCATGGCGAAGCCGATGGCGCCTACTCCCGGGAGTACGACACCTTCTGCGGCCAACACGGTTTCCCTGTCGGAAGTTATGACTGACTTCGCGCCGATGTGATCGAACGCTTTCTTAACCGAAGCTAAGTTTCCTGCACCGTAGTCGATGATCGCGATCATTGATTACTCGAGTTCCTTTCCTGTGAGCTTAGAGTAGCACTCGCGGTACTTCTCGGCTGTCTTGGCGATAACTTCGTCAGGAAGCTTTGGAGCAGGATATGTCTTATCCCAGTCGAGTGTCTCGAGCCATTCTCTTAAGTACTGCTTGTCAAAGCTCTTCTGAGCTCTGCCGGGCTCGTAGTCAGCTGCGTCCCAGAAACGTGAGGAGTCAGGTGTGAACATCTCGTCAGCTACTACGAGCTTGCCGTCGATCTTACCGAACTCGAACTTTGTATCTGCGAGGATGAGGCCCTTTGTAAGAGCGTACTCGGATACGGATGTGTAGAGCTTCAGAGCTGCTTCCTTAAGAGCCTTTGCGTCTTCCTCGCCTAGGAGGTCAACGAGCTGCTCGTATGTGATATTGATGTCGTGTCCTTCGTCAGCTTTTGTGGAAGGTGTGAAGAGAGGCTCAGGGAGCTTGTCGCCCTGAACGAGGCCTTCAGGCATCTTCATGCCGCCGACTGTGCCGGACTTCTTGTATTCCTTAAGTGCGGAACCTTCGAGGTAACCTCTTACGATGCACTCGCAAGGAAGCATGTTTACTTTCTTAACGAGCATTGAACGGCCCTTGAGTTCCTCTTCGTACTTATCAAGACCCATCGGATATTCCTTAGGATCTGTTGTAATAACGTGGTTAGGGATGATGTCCTTAGTAAAATCGAACCAGAATGCAGAGATAGAAGATAATACCTTGCCCTTATCAGGGATCAGTTCGTCGAAAACAACGTCAAACGCTGAGATCCTGTCTGTTACGACCATAAGAAGTGAGTCGCCCAGATCATAGACGTTTCTGACCTTTCCTTTGATAAAAATCGGCAGATCGATAAAATCCGTATCCTTGATAAGCATATTCATACCCTCCGTTTTATTATTTATTTTAAAACTGAACCTTGATTATACATCTAAGGCAGAGTTTTTTCGATAAGAAAAAAGTTAACCCATGACCTGACCGCAGACGATGAACTTACTGGTGTAACAATAAGGCTCCACAAAGTAGTTCCAGTTACCGTCTTTGGTATTTCCGACCTCGACCACGTAAGGCTCGCCGTCGATATAGACCTCGCACCAGTAGTGCTGGGCGCCCGGAGCGCTCCTTCCGCGTGAACCCTGGATAAGGACCGCATCGTAACCGAGAAGGCACAGGAACTCGACCATTACGCCGTTATACTGTGCGCACTGACCGCTCTTGTCCTCCAGAGCGGAAACCGCGAAGTTCGATGTGCCGCCGCTATAGACCATGTTGTTGTGTACCCAGTAAAGAAGGAACGAAGCCTTCTCGCCGTTGGTCCATGACGGATCGAAATACGTTGCCGCGAAGTTGTTGATCGCCTTGATATCTGCCTCAGGGATTGTCCTTTCCTCCCATACGCGCTCTGAACCCTGAACGTTACAGAACTTGTAGGTGGTCTTCGGCTGGAGGTTAGTTACCAGATCCAGCTTCGTTACGCCGTCGTAGAGGTAGTAGTCCTTGAACCTGTCATATGCAGGGTCCGGAGCCACGATGTTGATCCTTACGGATTCGCCAGGCTCGATGCCGTTAGCTACGCAAAGGTCGGTGAACTCCTGTGAATCTGAAAATCCGTTAAAGAGCTCAGCTACAGGGTTAACGGACTTTGATACAGTCTCTACCCAGAACGCTTCGCCCGATGACTCAGGCTCTCTATTGAGGAAGACATTGTAGTATCTTCTTACGAGCTCTTCAGGCGTCATATCCTTGGCAGCCGTCTTAAACTCGTCGCTCGTGAAGAATCCGTAAGCGGCCTTCTTGCCCGTTACGTTCTTCTGGCTTAAGTCGTTGACCCAGAACTTAAGGCCGTCCTCGTCGGCAGGTCTTCCGAGACAGCCGTCGTAGAGCCTTTTTACAAATCCTTCTATGCCTGAATCGTAGGATGTGGTGACCTTTGTCGGGCCGCCTGGCAAGATACCGTAGCCGTCGCAGATCTTGTGCCACTCGTCCGATCCCGCGAATTCCCAGAGGACGTCGTCCTTACTAAGGAGGCCGTCCTCCAGGTCGTTGTACCAGAATTCAAAACCCGCACTCTCAGGTTCTCTGTCGAAGAAAACCTTATAAAGCACCTTCAGATACTCTTCGTTATTGAGGTTCTTGTCCGTAAACTCAGGGCAGTTCGTGATGCTCTTGAAGATCTCGAGACCCGTATTTTTCTGTCCCATGAGAAGTCCCGTCCAATAATTAAGGCCCTCCTCCTCAGGGTCACGTCCGAGAGCGATCGTATAGATCCTTGATACGAATCCCTTCGCACCTTCTTCTTCGTCATCTTTCTTTTCCTCGAAAAAGAATAGTCCGCTTCCGACTCCTATCGGATCTCTCATATCTGCAAGGACGGTCGCAGACGGTACCAGAACCGATACCGCGATCATCGCTGAAGCTGCACCAAGTGCTATTTTTCGAAACATTAATAAACTTCCTCTCACACAAAATACCCCTACATTTTATAACGGATACTGTGCGGTTTTCTGTGATTTCTGTGTTAATTAATCAATAGTTTACAAAACACCCTTGGTGGAAGGCACCTGATCCTCGCTTCTCGGATCGATGCTGACTGCCTGCCTGAGGGCTCTTCCGAACGCCTTGAACAGAGCCTCCATCTTGTGGTGATCGTTCGCGCCGTACGGGCAGTCCAGGTGCAGTGTGATACCTGCGTTAGTTGCAGCTGCTCTAAAGAACTCCTCAGCAAGCTGCGTATCCATTGTTCCGCACATAGGTGCCGCGAAATCACACTTAAATACCAGGAATCCTCTTCCGGAGATATCGATGGAGCACTGAGCAAGAGCCTCATCCATCGGGATAGAAGCAAATCCGTATCTCGTGATGCCCTTCTTCTCGCCGAGCGCCTTGCTGATAGCCTGGCCCAGGGCGATTCCGATATCCTCAACGGTGTGATGCGCATCGACCTCGAGATCACCGCTGCACTTGACCGTCAGGTCAAATCCGCCGTGTCTCGTAAATCCGTTCAGCATGTGATCAAAAAATCCCACGCCCGTGTCGATATCAGCATTTCCCTTGCCGTCGAGATCGATCTCCAGAGAGATATCCGTCTCCTTGGTAACGCGTCCGATGCCTGCTACTCTGTTCATGCTCTTTCCTCCTTGATGGCACTGATGAGGCCGTTCATCTCCTCGTCTGTTCCTATGGTGATCCTTAAGTAATCCCCGATCACCGGCTTATCGAAAAATCTTACGAGTATTCCTCTTTCCTTGAGTTTAGCATAAAGCTCACCCGCCTTTATCCACGACGGCTTCGCGAAAACGAAGTTAGCCGAAGACTCACACACGGTAAAGCCCAGCTGCTCAAGCTCTTCTACGGTCCACTCTCTGGTCTTTATGATCTTCATCCTGCATTCCTGATAGTATGCATCATCATCGATAGCCGCAGCCGCGATCTTCTGCGCGATCCTGTCCACAGGATACGAATTGAAAGAATCACGGACTCTCATCATGCCGTCGATGAGTTCTTTGGAACCGATGGCATAGCCCACGCGTATTCCCGCGAGGCCGTACGCCTTTGACAAAGTCTTCACAACGATGAGATTCGGGTACTTATTAACGAGCGTAACCGCAGTCTCATATTCGTTCTTGAACGCCGCATAAGCCTCGTCGATCAAAACGACGCTATCGGGATTACCCTTAACGATCCTCTCGATATCCGTAAGGTCCAGCGCGATACTCGTCGGCGCATTCGGATTCGCGATCGCGATACCGCAGTTATCTCTGCCGATATAATCGCCCGCATCGATCGTGAAATCATCCTTAAGCGGGATCTTCTCCGTCTCCACATCATAAAGCTGCGAATACACAGGATAGAAACTGTACGAGATCGAAGGCACCAGAACCTTCTTATCCGTATTATTCTTCTCTTCGAAAAAACTCTGCCAGCATATCGCGAGTACCTCATCAGACCCATTTCCGACGAACACGTTCTCAGGCTTTATGCCATACTCGCCGAATTTACTCGCGACGCTCTCTCTTACGATCTGAGAGTCGGTGTTCGGGTACAGCCTGAGTTCCGCGATGTCGATATTATCCAATATCCCGCGGCACTTAGGTGACGGCGGATACGGATTCTCGTTTGTATTGAGCTTAATGACCTTAACGCCGTCCTTCGGCTGCTCGCCTGCTACATACGGCAAAAGCTCATTTGTCTTTTTGTTCCAAAACTTACTCATCTTTATTCCTCAAATCTTACTCTTACGGCAGAAGCGTGGCACTCCAGTCCCTCGCTGTCCGCGAACTTGGCTACGTCGTTGTAGCACTCCTTAAGAGATTCCTCATTATAGTTAAGTACGCTCATCTTCTTATAGAAGTCGCCCGTATTAAGCGGCGAGAAGAATCTTGCCGTACCGCTTGTAGGAAGCGTGTGGTTAGGTCCGGCAAAATAGTCGCCCAGCGGCTCCGGTGTGTAATTACCGAGGAATACCGCACCTGCGTTATCGATCCTGTCGACTACCTTCTCCGCATCCTTAACACAGAGTTCCAAGTGCTCAGGAGCGAGCTCCTCACTAAATGCGATAGCCGTATCAAGACTGTCACAGTTGATGATCGCACAGTAAGTGCTCAGAGACTTTTCCAGGATATCCTTACGAAGGCTCTTCTCGGATCTTCTGTCAACGGCTTCATAGACCTTGTCAGCCAGTTCCTTTGAAGTGGTAAGTACTATCGCGGAAGCGATCTTGTCGTGCTCGGCCTGTGAGAGCATATCCGCTGCCACGAACTCCGGAACAGCAGTCTCATCAGCGATTATGAGGATCTCCGAAGGACCTGCGAACATGTCGATATCGACCTGGCCGAATACCAGCCTTTTCGCCGTATTAACGTAGATGTTGCCCGGGCCGCAGATCTTGTCGACTCTCGGGATCGTCTCGGTTCCGTATGCCATAGCTGCGATAGCCTGAGCGCCGCCGACCTTATAGATCTCGTTGGCGCCTGCGATGGTTGCTGCTGCAAGGATGACCGGTGCGATCGTTCCGTCTTTTCGAGGAGGTGTACAAAAAACAACTCTTTCTACTCCTGCTACCGATGCAGGGATCACGTCCATAAGGACCGTTGAAGGAAGCGGAGCCGTGCCGCCCGGAACGTAGATACCTGCGATCCTTAAAGGACGAACGCGTACGCCGATCTTGCTTCCTTTGGCAACATCCATCATGAAGCCTTCTTCCTTCTGCTTCTCGTGGAAGGCTCTGATGTTGCTTGCCGCCTTCTTGATGATCTCGAGAAGTTCAGGCTCGACTTCTTTCATAGCCTGATCGATCTCTTCCTTGGTCACTAGGATGTTCGAACTGTCGATATCACAGCCGTCAAACTTCTTTGTATATTTGGAGACTGCAGCATCACCGTTCTCTCTGATGTCGTCAATGACGGCACTTACAGTCTCGATTACCGGGCCCAGATCCATCTTGCCTCTAAGGCCGAGGAGCTCACACACCTCTTTAAGATTGGAACTTGTTCCCTCCAGATATTTGCATTTCATTATTATGCCTCTTTCTTTTCTTCGTTCATTATCTCTACCTGCTTCTTCAAAGCCTCGATCATAGGCTTGATCTCAGAAGCTTTCATCTTCATGGATACTTTGTTTACGACCACTCTGGCGGAGATCTCGGCAACAGTGTCCAGGACATCAAGTCCGTTCTCGAACAATGTCCTTCCCGTCTCGACGATGTCGACGATAACGTCCGACAATCCGATGAGCGGCGCGAGCTCGATGCTGCCATGAAGCTTGATTATCTCGACACTCTCACGCTTATAGTCCTCGAAGTAAGCCCTCGTGATGTTAGGATACTTCGTGCTTACGCGTTTGTTCGGGATGGTATCGAGTTTCCCCTTAAGCTCCTTCGGACCGCATACGCACATCCTGCATTTGCCGAATCCCAGGTCGATAACTTCGTAGAGCTGTCTTCCTTCTTCAAGAAGAGTGTCTTTCCCGACGACACCGATATCTGCAGCTCCGTATTCAACATATGTCGGAACGTCCGCAGGCTTAGCCAAGATGAATCTTAAGCCCTGCTTCTCGTCCTCCAATATGAGCTTTCTTGATTTTTCCTTGGCAGCCGTACAATCGTAGCCTGCCTTTTCCAGTAATTCGATGGCCTGCTCTGCGAGGCGGCCCTTGGATAATGCGATAGTCAACATAGATCAAGCCTCCTCCTTTGCTTCGTCTAAGAAGATGCATGTGTCGATACCCATGTCATCTGCGTATTTTTCCAGGGCATCTCTTGTGTAACCCTGTGTATCTAAAACGACCTTCGTTCCTTCAGCGACCATCTGCTGCTTAAGAGCGATCGCTGCCTTACGTGTGCCTTCGACATCGATATCGTAACCGATGATGGCCTCAGGCTTACTTGCCTGCGGCTCCATACCCTGTCTTATAAGGGCGATTATCGCGAGGGAAAGACCTAATGAGAATCCTACGGCCTCCATATCTCTTCCGAAGGTACCTACGACATTATCGTATCTTCCGCCACCCAGGATCGGGAAGCCTACTTCATAAGTAAATCCCTTGAAGATAACTCCCGTATAATAATCACTTCCGAGAAGTCCGAGATCGATACTTACATACTTAAGGTATCCGTAATCATCAAGGAAATCGAGGATCTCCTTAAGATTATCAAGAGCAGCTACCGCAGTCTCGTTATCGATCCTGCCTCTCATGGCTTCGATAACATCGTAAGTTCCCTGCGATTCCGAGAACATAAGAAGCGTCTCTTTGTCTTCGTCCGTAAGTCCAATGTCGTCAGCAGTCTTCTCGAGCGTTACAACATCTTTCTGGTTGATGGCATTTCTTATCTTATCGGAAGCATCCTTATCGATCTTAAGTCCCTTCATGAATCCTTCGAAAAGCTTTGTCTGGCCGATGGATATCTGAAGATCCTTGATGCCGATCTCAAGAGCCGATTCGATTGCAAGTGCGATTACTTCGGCATCAGCTGCAGATCCTGATGATCCCATGAGCTCAACGCCTGCCTGGGTAAACTCGGACTGCTTACCTCCGCCTACCTGCTCGTAGCGGTACATGTTTTCGATATAACAAAGACGGAGAGGCGGCTCCTCATCCTTGAAGATCGTTGCTGCAAATCTTGATGCAGGGATGGTGCCGTCATAACGGATCGTGATGAGTCTTCCCTTCTGATCGCACAGCTTGTAAAGGTTCTGTGCAGGAACATACTCATTGTCCATGTAGATATCCGTGTACTCTATACCCGGAGTCTCGATCTCGCTGTAGCCATTAAGGCTGAACAGGCTGCGAAGCTTGGATTCCGCTTCTTTCTTGAACTCGCAGATCCCCGGCAAAACGTCACTGAAGCCGTCCGGTGTGTAAAATCTGTTATTACCCATTTTTATTCTCCTAACTATACTAGTCCAACCTAAAGTTTATAATATTTGGCGCCCTGCTTCATCACAGGCAGGTTACATTTGGTTTTGCTTTACCGCTTTAACGCTTTAACGTAGTAAATTAGTAAAGTGTCAACGGTGAAATTATACCTATGATCCCCACATGTGTCAAGGAAGTACGGAATATTTTTTTAACGTTCGTGAAATTAGCGGTTTCCTGTGCAAAATCGAGCCTTTTCTGTGCAGAAAACACAAGATTTGGCTGATCATGCACAGGGCTGTGCATAATTGAATCATTCCTGTGCGTACAGCACAAAAAATCAACTTTTTTGCACAGGAATATCATCCGATAAGGCTTAAGACCTTATCGTAACTGATTTAAATAGGATTGCCGTCCATATGCCAGCAGTACTTCGAGAAATCATAGGTGCCGTCTTTTAGTTTGAACCATCGGGTCTGGTTTTCCGTATACCAGGCATCTTCGCTCTTACTGTATCTGAGCCAGCCTATGCCCTCTTCTTCGTAGAAATCCTCGAACCAGTATACCCAGAACTTATTACCGAACAGATCGTTATAGTAGAAATGGCATTTTGTCTCGGGATCATAGTAGTTCTTCTCGGATTCTATGTAATTACATTCTCTTCCGATCGCATATACATAAACCGAGCTCTTTCCATTGTATTTTCCCTCGTTCGGCTTTGGCAGATGCCATAAAGCAGACTCATCATACTTATCCGGCAGGTGGATCCAGTTATCATAGCTGGCCTCGATATACCAACGCCCTTCATCGTAGTCATATTTCATGAGTCCGTAACTGCCGAATTCATTTGAGATCCCGTCAAATTCGTATACGACTGAAGGCGGGTTCTGCTCGGGATCATACCAGAAATAGCATCCTGTTTCTTCGTCATAGTAACGACCGAACTCATCCAGATAGCACATCCTTCCCAACGTTCTGACATAATAGCTTTCATTGAGGTCATCTTTTGTATAGAACTTGGTGCAATAACCGGGGATCGGGGTAGGCTTCGGAGTATAATCATAACTCACGTTCCACGTACTTCTTTCAATATATCCGTTATCCTTTTTGTTGACCGCTGAATCGATCACGAATATGACTACAAAGAACAATGCGACTGCGATGATCGGGAGGATTATCCCCAGAGCAGGCTTGGTCTTCTCAAGTATCGGGTGATATTTTTCCGTCTCCCTGAAGATCGGGCCTGAATCCTCTTCGGACGGCGGCTTCGGCCTTGCATTCTTGTCAGGATTAGGCTTCGGTATCCTCACATTTTTGATCGTATCTTTGATCTCATCTTCATAGAGTGCTTTACCGAACGTATCATGAAGTGCCGCGCCGCAATTAGGACATGAAGGAAGTTCTCCTTCTTCCCATGATAATCTTATCTCCGTTCCGCAGAAACTGCAGGCGACTGTCGTCTCGTAGTGCTTATCCTTTTGGATGACTACGCTTTCATAATATTCGCCGTTCTCGTCATAATAACCCTTCTTGTAGAGCTTGCCTGTCTCTTTATCGACCCACTCCATCGGGTAATACAGATAATCGTGATTTACACTTCGAAGGAAAAGCGACGGTTTGTTGCCGTGAAATCCCGTCGGCTGATCTTTTCTCGGCCGAAGCGGAGGCGCAACAACCTGCCTGACTATGATATCGTCACCTGAAGACTTTAAGTTATCGTTATCCTGAGAGTTATCCTTTGAAGACATATCTCACATCTCCGTAATATGCCGCGCCCTGTCGGGAGGGCGTTTCCTGCCTGCGCCTGACTACAAGTGTCATCTCAAATCCGATATCTTCCATACAAGTATACAACATGAGGAGAATGCTTTGCAATCAATACATATCGAAAAGGACCGTTCGGTAAGCGAGCGGTCCTTTCCATCGGGTTTGGGTATAAAAATGTAAGTAGATTGTCTTAGTTATCTTGCCAGGATAGCTGTCTGAGATAAACTCTCCAAAGCTTCCTTGGTCAAAGGATTGTACATGATGTTCAAAGCGATTCCGCCTGCAAGGATCAGTACCGAGAGGATTGCAGCCACAATGAGCTTAGGTGCAAGTCTGGACTTTTTCTCTGATCCTTCGGATATCTCCTTCTGTCTCTTGATAAGGTGCATACCGATCACAAGAGCCACCGGAGCGAAGAAGAATGTTGCCATTATCGATCCGAGACTAGCGACAGCAGGCATCTGTGCTGCTGCACTTGCCGCATCGGAAGATGCACTTAAAGCATCCGGATCGAACGCAGATGAGATGATTGCTATACCGCCTGTAAGGAAGTTATTGCAAAGGTGAACGAAAGTTGCAAGGATGAAGTTATTTCTCTTGACTACCAGGTATGCGCAGACCGATCCGAGGATAGCTGTGTTAACGAATCTGATCGGATCCATGTGAAGAGCGCCGAACATAATACCGACAATAAGGATGATGACCCAGTCTTTCTTAATGCCTCTGAAGGTGCTGAGGATAGCTCCTCTGCAGATAGCCTCTTCACAGATAGGAGGACATACGACCATAAGAAGGAATGCCAGGATTATCGTTGTACCGGAGATTATGCCGCCGAGACCGCCTGTCACCGCTTCATACATTTCAGGGAAGATCATGCCCGCTATATAGATGCTTGCCATACCGAAGCCGAGGCCGCCGATCCACATAAAAAGTGCTCCGAAGAAATCCCTAACGGTAATCTTCTTTATCGGGAATACTTCCTTAAGTGGTGTTTTGTTGAAAAAACAAGTAGCGATAGCGGTTATAAGAAGTCCCGCCTGCGTTACGAAATTACCGGCGATACCGACTTTTTCAGCGAAGATTGATCCGCCGATGATCCATGCTGCTGCTACAAAGAAAAGGACTATTCCTTTCCACGGTCTCCATTTTTGTTGATTACTTATCTTTACTGCCATTTTTCATAAACCTCCACACGGCTCCCGCCGTTCTCTTATGGTTTTATGATAAATGGCGATGTTTAATTAAACTTCTCGATAATCTTAAGAAAAGTTCTACAATTATTAAAGAAAGTATAAAGTGTCGGAAAGTACTGATATCAGGCCTTTTTCAAGGTCTTAGCAGGCTTTTTCACATAGCCTTCCTTGAAAAATCTCACGAAAACTTCAAGGATGAGGAGCCATGTCATTCCCATGAGGCCGCAGTTTTCGACAAGATTAAGGAACTTCATGAGACAAACGCCGCCTGCAAGATATGCTACCGTGATGATGTTGATCGTAAAGAGTACGAACTGGAAGATAAACAATACCGTGTAGCAGAGGTCGAGAAGGTCGAACTTCTTTTCTTCCTGGAGGAACATGGTAAGCGGGATAGCCATGAAGATCAGCATGTACTGATAAGAGAATCCCGGCCAGCCGAGCATGAAGCAGCAAAGAAGCGCTACTGTCTGCCATCTCTTTTTCGAGAGGACGGCGCAAAGAAGCGTAAGACCTGCCGTAAAGTGACCGAACCATGATGTAAGGCCCATGAAAGCCTCTGTGTTCTGTATGCGAAGGAAGATGGCGCTAAGAGCGATATAAGTACTCTGGAAGCTTATCTTGTAACCGATGCCTGCCTGAACGGATCCTTCCTTGTCCATGTTGTGAGTGATGCCGCCAAAGAACTGGCCAATGGATTCGATGCCGCCAAAAAGAAAGAACGGGACGAAGAAGATGATCAATGCATAGATGATGCAGCGGATCGCTTCTTTATATTTCTTATCCTTTAAAAGAATGAGTCCGAAGACTGCCGGATAGATCTTGATACCGAATGAGAATCCCAAAGCGATGAGGGCGATCTCTTTCTTGATCTTGTTGTCGGAATCTTTCCACAGGAAGAAGATGCCTGCGAAGATGAATGCCACGATAACGCTGTTGCCGCGCTCTGCCAAAAAGAGGAACGGACCGGACATTATAAGTAGCACGATAAGGAGAGCCTGTGTCTTCTTATCTTTATAAAGGCCGCGGATGATCTCCGCAAAAGCGAGGATCGTGAATACCGTATAGAAGAAGAAAACCATCAGTGACGCATAGTTCTCACGAAGGATCCTGCCTCCGACCTTAACGACGTTCTCAGGAATAAAGAACGACATAAAGCGGTAGAAAACATACGTGATCGGCGGATAGAGCACACCATAGGAGTACGGATTCTCATTAGCCGAATCCGTCATGCTGTGGAAGAAATCCATAAAGACATCGGTCTTATCATGTTGGAAAATCTGCTCCCACCAAACATCGCCGCGCGTAATTACTGCCATGATTACTGAGATCAAAAGTCCCAAGCTCATGACGGAAAAAAAGATCTTCTTCTTTGTGTTCATCGAAAATTCCTTCCGCTATATTACATATATCTTCTTTTTATCAATATTCGCATTTTTGTCCCGTTCATTCAAGTTAAATATTTATGACAACAAAAAGCAGCCCCTTGCGGGGCTGCAGTTAGTTTTGATCAGTTCTTGAAGACTTATCTCTGGATGCCGTAGCTGTTACAGATATCTGTAAACTCCTTGGAGCTAGCGAAGTTATCGAATACCTGTTCACGGCTCATTCCGTTCTTCATCTCACCGAGCCAGTAATTGAGACCGCCCTCGTCGTATTCACGACCCATGAAGGTTGTATAAAGTCTCTTGATGTACTCTTCGTTAGAAGTATTGAATCCCTTGAACTCAGCAGATGTGAAGAACTGTCTTGCTGCTTCGGAACCTGATACCTCAAGGTTCGTGAGAGACAATGACCAGAAGTTAAGTCCGTCTGTCTCTGCTTCTCTTCCGAGACAGCATGTGTAAAGTCTTTCTGCAAATGCTATTGCATTCTTGGAAGCCTTTGTAGCCTTAGCAGTTGTCGCACCGGATCTGATTCCGTACTCGGCACAGATGTTGCACCACTCCTCGGAATTGATAAATCCGTCAACTACCTTATCTCTTCCGACAGACTTAAGGCTGTTCATCCAGAAGTTGAATCCGTTCGGATCATCCTTATAGTTTCTGTTGAAGAATGTCTCGTAAAGAACTGCCAGGAACTGCTCATCAGTAAGACCCTTATCCTTGAACTCCTTACTGTTGAGGAACTCTCTTGCTGCGTCAGCACCGGTAAGGTTTCCTGCCTCAACGTTCTTGACCCAGAATTCTTTTCCTTCAGGCTCTGATTCACGGCCCAAAGCTACGTTATAAAGTCTCTCTACAAATCCGCCGAATGACTCGGAATCAGGATCAGGTGTAGGTGTAGCAGGCTCATTAACAGTTACCTTAAATACGACTTCAATGGAGTTACCGTACTTATCTGTTACAGTACAGGAATAAGTTACGTTGGAATCAGCCTTAAATGTGATCTTGCCGGATTTCTCGCCTGTCACGATATTGAAGCTTGTTCCGTTAGTGGACTTGTACCACTTGTACTTGATACCTGTTGTCTCAGTGTCGTTAACCTTAACTTCCAATGTAACGTCCTTATCCTTATCGGTTGTAACCGTCTTAGCGGAAGCACTTGTAAGATCCTTAAGAACAGGAACATTAACTGTTACCTTGAAGATCACATTAACAGTATTTCCGTGAGCATCCTTAACTTCACACTTGTAAGTTGTCGTCTCGGATGGGGTTACCTTTACGGACTTAGTCGTATCGCTCATCTTCGTGAAGGTCTTTCCGTCAGTTGAGCTGTACCATGTGTAGTTAACGCCTGTTGTTGTATTCTCGCTTACCTTAGCTTCGAGAGTCGTTGAATCAAACTTTGTGATAGTTACTGACTTAGCAGAAGAAGCCGTATTATCAGTAAGCTTGAAGTTAACCTTTACAGTGTAATCAAGTTTGATCTTTGTACCGTACTTATCAGTAATACTGCAACGGTAAGTGTAGTTAGCATCCGGCTTGATGCTGAGTGTGCTGCCTGTCTCACCGCTGATAGTCGTAAAGCTTGAACCGTCAGTAGATCTCAGCCATGAGTATGTAGGCTCAATAGCATTGGTCTTAGCCGTAAGAGTCTTGGACTCACCATAAGTAAGTGTCAGGCTCTTCTCGGAAGAAGTTCTCTGATCTACTATTTCAGGTATTGTTACGTTTACCGTATAGATGATGGTTACGCTGTTATTATGCTCATCTGCTACAACGCACTTGTAATATGTAGTTTCAGATGGAACTACTGTTACGGAGTCTGCAGTTGAGAAAGAAGAATCGGAGTAAGTTGTTCCGTCCTGTGATGTGAACCATGCATATGTAACTCCGGATGTCTTGCTGGAGTCGATGACAGGAGCAAGAGTTGCGGACTCTGTCTTAATAATGGTTACATTCTTGCTGTCAGCAGAAGTGTTGTCTGTAAGAACATAATTAACCGTGCAAGTAAAATCAAGTTCGATAGAAGTACCGTACTTATCCGTTACTGTACAACGGTATGTCGTACCAACTTCAGGTTCGATAGTACAGGTGCTTTCCGTTGCGTCTGTAATCTCGCAGAATGTTTCGCCTACTAACATATACCACTGATACGTCGGTTCAATAGCATCTGTCTTTGCTTCAAGAACCGTCGAGGTGCCATAAGTATGAACAACCGTCTTCTCATCATCAGTTCTTGTATCGGAAATAACAGGAACCGTTACAGTTACTGTGAATACTACCGACTTGGAGTTGCCGTGAGGATCTTCAACCAAACACTTATAGTATGTTGTGGTTTCAGGAGCAACAGTTATGGAAGACAGATCATCAGAATTAGGAACAGCCTCGCTGAAATTCTCGCCATCCGAAGATGAAAGCCATGCAATAGCGACCTCATCTGTCTTGCTGCTGTCGATGTTGACTGTCAATGTAGCTGAATCTGTCTTATAGATATTGTATTCCGTTGTCTCTGCAGTTACATCAAGCGCATAACTGAGTGTCAATTCAAAACTGAGGTTAATGGATGCTCCGTAAACATCAGTTACCTTACAGATATAAGTTCCTGTCTCTGCAGCCGTAAACTCATAAGTCTTAGCTGTTGCCTCTGCGATCATATTAGCATCTGAAACAGAACCCTTATACCACTGATAAGTTGCACCTGACTCATTTGTTGTTACGGAAGTGAAAGAAACAGTGTCGCCGTATGTAGCGTTAGCTGTCATCTGCTCAGTTGTTCTTGCATCCTCCAACTTAGGATTAACAGTAACGTTAAATACTATCTCCAAAGACTCACTCTTGCCGTCAGAAACCGTGCACTTGTAGTACGTGTCCGCAGTTGGCGATACAGAAACCGAAGCTTCTGTTCCTTCTATTGCTGTATAGGTTTCTCCGTCTGCTGACGAAGCCCATGCGTACTGAACTGTTCCATCTGTCTTACTGGTGTCAACAGATACTGTAAGAGTCGTGCTGTCACCGCTTGTTATAGTGACATTCAAGGAATCAGGATCTGTCGTGTCACCGAGAACATAAGTAACATTTACGTTGTACTCGAGTTCCAAAGTCTGCTCAACCGCATCAGTTACTACGCACTTATATACACCGGATGCAGTAACACCGGTCAATGAGAGCTTAGAACCTGTCTCTCCGGTAAGAGCAACAAACTCTGTTCCTTCTTTTACATACCACGCGAATCTCGGACCTGTTACCTGAATACCCTGCTCTGCATCGATCTGAACATCATCACCATATACTGCAGAATAGTTCTTCTGTGCATCGGTCCTGTTGTCTTTGATCTCAGGAAGAGTAACTGTAACCGTGAATGTTACAAAGATAGTTCTTCCGCGCGAATCAGTAACTTCGAGTTTGTATTCAGTATCTCTGATAGGTGCATCTGTGTAAGTGTCACTTTCAGCACCGGTGATAACTGTGTAGTTTTCTCCGTCTGTAGACTTGGACCATACATAAGTAAGTCCGGTTACACCCGTCTCCTTGACCTTTCCTACCATCGTTACCTCAGTTCCGGCATCAACAGTGAAATCACGATTCATGATCTCGTAATCAAATCCGAGGTCAGGAATAGGACTGAATGTAATGATAGGATATTTGGTTGCCGATGTTGAAACCGTAAGCTTATTGTCGTTAAGAGTAGCGCCGGAATCATTAAGATCTACCGTAAACTCAAAAGCTTCTGAAGGCTCGATCACGATCTCTGCTTCAGTTCCGGTAACAGCAAACTTCATGCAGCCGTTATACATTGCATAAGCTGTTGAGCCCGTGCATGATACAGAACCTGCTGTGCTTGTCATATCTACGACGTTTACATAAGCAAAGTCTGTTCCTTCGACATTCTCGAAAACATACTCTGCCTCGGAAACATAGAAAGTTATCTCGTAGTCTCCTGTTTCCTGAGGAGCAAACAGGAAGTTTCCGCTTACTCTTACAAGGTCAAAAGAAGCGCCTGTAGCAGAATTGACGGCTACAGCCTTATAGACAGTTCCGCTCTGAATGTTAATATAGGTATCTTCTCCGCCATAATATGTAACAGGAGTACCCGGCGTAACATTACTGAATGTGATCGCGGAAGAGTCTTCTTCTCTTGCGTAGTTGACAGTAAACTGACCCGCTGCCTCTCTGTAGATGAGGCTTATTGCAAACGAAGTCCACTCCGTCTCCTTGGAATACTTGTAAACACCGTCTGTAAGCTCTACTTCAGCGATATCGTTTCCTTCCAGATCCGTGATTCGGATTCCGGTTGCAACTATACCTTCTTCAGTTACAGCTTTGAGATAGAGATCATTCTCGGAAGCATACTCCTTGAGGTTAAGAGTGTTATCCTCACCCAGAGAATAATATGTCTCACCGTCAAAACTGTACTCAAAGTATGCCTGCTCTGATGTTCCCCAAGCTTCCATTATTATAGGTTCTTCATAAATTGCATCGATGTTTATCGGGAGATGCTCTCCGGAGATTACATTTGCCAGATCTATCTCGACCTGACCGTTGACGATCTCGAGCTGATCTTCACCAACAAATACTTCGTAAACACAATCATACTTAGGAATAAGGTTCAAAGTGATCTTTGCCTTACCTGTATGAAGTTCAGTATCAGTAAATGTCACTACAAATCTTGTTCTGTTGCCTGAAGCAGCAAATGCCTTGATGTGTTCTTCATCTTCCACGAAAGTAAATTCGCCGTCAAATTGTGCATTGTTCTCATGGAACCCGTGCTCATGGACGAAAATCTCGAAGTCGAATTCGCCGTTACCGTAATTGGCGTTCAGGTGATCGATATTATACTCTTCCTGGGTGGTATAGATCATGATATCGAGACCGCCGCCGTTAGGCTGAATGGTATAAGTTCCTTCATTGCATGGGATATCAAATTCACCATTGTTTGGATCATTAGAATAACGTCCGACTACCTTGTAGATACCTTCATCACATGAAACTGTAAATGTCAGAGTCTGTCCATCTTCATAGTCAGACAGAACGTCCATGTCAACACCTGTTACAACTACATCTCCAGGACCATGTCTGGTTACCAGATATGTTCCGTTAAATGGTGTTGGCCAGTCATTTACCTGGATGCCGTAATCATTCCAGGTAGTTCCTGTCTTGTTAAGAGTAAATTCGTACGGATTACTGTCGTTATCAAACGGCAATATGTCAATTTTCCTGTTGGAATTCTGAGCATATTCAACTCTAACGCCTTCTTTAATAACGCCATTATCATAAGTAAATCTGAATGTAATGGAATCATGACCGTCAAGTGTTTCAGGACTTACATAATAACCTTCATGGGCACCGTCGCCCTCACCGATCATAGATGATTCAAGCGTAGTGTACGCACCGCCATCAAGACTATATTCAATCTTTGTTGCATCACGTGCTTCAAGTTCTATTCCGCTAACGTTGATGACCTTTTCAAAATAAGTATTGACGTTGTACCACTCATTCCAATCAGAAGAAGCGCTGATAGTCCATGTGTATGTGCCATCACCGTTATCTGTAAGGTTCTGCGCATCCTCGAAAAGGATCGTAGGATGATCAGGGCGGTTTTCTCTTGCATAGAATGTTTCAGTTCCATTAAGGTTTATTCCTATATCCTGAAGGACGCAGTTAGCATTAGGAACAAACTTGATCTGCAAAGTGTTGCCTTCATCAAAAACATCGTAATTGAAAAGATATCTGAAGTTTCCAGGACAATATGGATCTTCTTCGATACGCTCGCAAGCCGAATCGTCTACAAAGACAACAGAGCCCTTATCATTTGCATGAGTCTCTACTACGAAATGACTATCACGATCAAATCTGAATTCATAAGCAGACCATGAGATGAAAACATCATATCCATAACAACTTGTTGTGAATGCAAATGTACCGTCCTCACGGTTGATTTCAATATAATGCGGATCAGACGGATCGAGCTCGGAACTGTAATTAACATCCTCATCCTCAGCAAACTCGACTATCTCAACGATAGCAGTCGAGAGATTATAACCCTGCGGAGGATTCAACTTAAATACAACTGCTGTTCCGGTTTCAAATTCATATGGATCCCATGGGCGACGAATTATAGCGTCAGGTTCACCTTCTCCGACAGTTACGCTTGCTTCACCGCCTCTGTCGTCATAATCAACACAGTAGGTATGTTCCGGACGCTCAGGCTCCGGTTCTGTGTATTCCCAGAAGATACCTGTATCAGGATCCTGTTCATCGACAGGTCTCGACATAAATTCAACTCTCTCGTGATCCTGCTCAAGTACAAAATCAACAAGCTCGCCTTCCCCGTTCCATATCTTGAGAGGGAAGCCTTCTACGGAACAGGTTGCCTTATCTCCAAATACAAGGCCGGCATTACATGCAGCAGTAAGCTGTCCGTTAGCACCTATAGACAGATCTTCGAAGATCATGAATTCGCTTCTTTCATTGATCTGAGATGAATCGGCAATGTGGATCCTACCATTGATAAGTACATGTCCTGCAGTTACATGTCCGTCATGAAGTTCTCCGTCTCTTTCGTAACCGATATTAAAGAGAACACCTTCTTCGATCGTCAGATCATCAGCCGAGAACCATCCCTCGATATCCATATCTCCGTAAACATAGACATCAAGCCTCTCTGCGTAATGATCATTTTCTTCGTCATCTTCATATGTGCCGGATGTGTAGAATTCCAAGATGGCACCGAGATCATCGGCATCACCTTCATATGCAGGGAATCTTTCATCTGTTGATGCAACCATCAATCCTGTTACATCCACACTACTTGTACCTGACAAGCGGTAATCAATATCCATTCCCGGAGGAGAAACAAAAGTACTGTTATTTCCGAGGATCATCAGACCTTCATCTTCGTATGTGATCTCATAACCCTCGTAATTACTGATGTACCTGCCTACAGGAGAATAATCTCCTTCTGCGGTCGCTCCCGGCTTGGCATCGGATATGGTGAGAGACTCCGGAATGATTCCGTCTCCATTTGATACCGCCCATATAGTCTCGACGATACTTTCATCATCACCTCTGACGAGATCGGCATATCCCAAAAGCGGCGTCATTGCCATTGAAGTAGCAATGAATGCGCTCATTATCCGCCTTTTTGTTTTGCTGAACATATTTCGCCTCCTTCACAAACTTGCTAGTAACCCAAAATATCAAATAATAGATATATTTTACTTGCTCGAAAAAGGCATTACAATTAAAAGTGTGATTTGTTTAAAAAATATTTAATATTTAACATAAGATAAACAAGACCGTTTCGTAATTGAAACGGTCTTGTCATTTTTAAGAGGTGGTGGTTATGAAAAAATCAGAAAATTGTCTTTAAGATGATGGCTGCACCTGCGGAAGCGTATGTTTTCGCGCACTTGGCATGCTCTGTAACCAATACTTTGAAGGTATCGATCTTTGTTGCGGCTTCCGAGATCCCGATGATCGCTGTAGTGATAAGTTTTGTCATTTCATATATCTCCTTTTATGCTTCTTCCTTCATGTAGTGATCACGGATGAGAAGACCAACGTTGATCAAAAGAAGGAGTGAAGATGCAAGGATGATCCTGTAGTTTGACATTGCAGCGGATGTGCCGAGAGCCATTATGCAAAGAGCGATGAGTGCTGCTGAGATTGTTTTTGCGATCTTTCTTGTTGTTGCCTTCATTTTGATTTCCCTCCGTGGTTTATCTTTATGGTCTTATGATAAACACGGAGAATTAATACTTCGCAAAATGAAGTTAAAGATAATTTCCCAAAAGTATAAAGAGTTTATAAAGTTGTATCAGGCGAAATGCTTGCCGTCTTCAAGGTATATCCTCTGAACGCGTTTTCCTACAACACAGGTGATCTCGTAGTTGATGGTACCAAGATAAGTTGCAAGCTCATCCGCACTCTTTTCTTTTCCGAAAATGAGCACGTTGCACTCGGAAGGTATCTTCTCATCAGAAGGGATGGAAGAACCGTCCAGCATGCACATATCCATGCAGACATTACCGATTATAGGAAGTCTATGGCCGTTGACTTCGAGTTCGAAGCTGCCGTTACCTACGCGGCGTGAAAGTCCGTCGGCGTAACCTATGGAAACAGTAAGGACTCTCGTAGGCTCAGTTGCTTTGAAGTGACGTCCGTAAGAAACACTCGCACCCTGAGGTACCACCTTCTCATGGATGATCTTGGCGTACCATGACATTACAGGGATGAGATGTATCGGCGTAGCAGGAGCAGGACATCCCGGAGGCATAAGACCGTAGAGGATGATTCCCGCACGGACCATATCAAGATGCATCTCAGGAAAACGCATGATTCCCGCACTGTTACTTATATGACGTTTTGTAAATGTAACGCCGAGCGCCTTGAGCTGCTCGATCTTCTCATTGAAACGCTTAAACTGGGCATATGTATATTCATCATCATTCTCGTCAGCTACCGCGAAGTGGGAGAAGACTCCGTACGTTACGATGTTGGGAAGCTTGGAGATGGAGACTATGTCCTCGACGGAACTCGCGTCAGGCTCTGTGGAAAAACCTATCCTTCCCATACCCGTGTCGAGCTTGATATGAACGTTGACGTTCTTACCCTGCTTTACTGCTTCATCAGAAAGGACCTTGGCTGATTCAAGCGAATAGACCGCCTGATCGATGTCGTATTTTACGACGTCTGCAAAACGCCTGGTGCTGGTAAAGCCCAGGATAAGGATCTTGGCGTCGATGCCTGCTTCGCGAAGTTCGATCGCTTCGTCGATTGTAGCGACACAAAGGTGGTCCGCTCCGTTTTGAAGAAGTGTCTTGGCGCAGACCACGGCACCGTGTCCGTATGCGTCTGCCTTTACTACTGCCATGACGTCGGCCGATGGGCTCGTCACGCGTCTTATCTCTTTAATATTATTCTTTAATGCATCAAGGTTGATCTCGACGCAGCATCTGCTGAACATATCAGCTGTAATTGCCATTTTCTCACCATCCGAGTTCTTTGTAGACTAACGGTAGATTACGGATAATATCCGTCGGAAGCATGTAGAGCTTGGTAAGTTCCTCTGCGGATATCTTACCTGCCCTGGTGTGTATCATTACACCTGCCTGGGCCGCATCAACAGGGTCAAGACCCGATGCGAGAAGGCCTCCGATGATTCCCGTAAGGACATCTCCGGAACCGCCCTTGGCCATACCGGAATTGCCACCGTACATATAATAACACTTTCCGTCCGGAGCGGTTATCAAAGTATCAAAGTTCTTGAGGACAAGGATCGCTCCGTACTCTGTTGCAAAAGGTCTTGTCATTACGGAAATCTCCGAAGCGTTGAATGCATCGTAGTTAAGACCTGCCGCATCCTTTTTGAGGCGCTTGAACTCGCCGACGTGCGGAGTCATGATGACAGGCGCCAAACGCTTGGTGTCCCTGTTTTTGAGGCACTCACATCCGATGGATGACAGGATCGTCAGAGCGGAAGCATCAATGACGAGCTTGGGAGCGTTTTCGATAAGGAATATAAGGATCTCCTTGTTCCTTGCATCGTTAACGTCAAGGCCCGGGCCGATGACTGCGGCCGTGCATCCCTTGAGCATGGACGACAGGTTATGAAGAAGATTACCCGACTGATCGTATGACCCGAGGAGCGCGCACGGACAATTGGTCCTTACGGCATCCAGGCACTTTTCCGAGGACAGGATCTTAACGATGCCGACGCCCGTACGAAGAGCTGCCGACACGGTAAGGACTGCCGCGCCCGACATGTAGTCTGAGCCTGCTACGACAAGGAGGCTTCCGAATGAAGTCTTGTGGCCCTTGTCACTTCTTGGCGGAAAGAGTTTCCTGATCGAGTCGAGTGAATCATTCATTGTACCGTACCATTATGCAAAAGCTCGCCGTCCGGACCCTTAAGATGATGAAGCTCGTGAAGAAGCGACAGATCAAAAGGAGTCTCCTGATATACATAGTAGTTAAGCCAGTTGGTATAAAGAAGCGTCGCGGATGACCTCCATCTCATGACAGGCTCCTTGCTCGGATCGTCATCCTTGAAGTAGTTCTTCGGGATCTTGATCGGTAGACCCTTCTCGAGGTCTCTGTAGTACTCCTTCTTAAGCGTGTCGGCGTCGTATTCCGAGTGGCCCGTGATGAAGATCTGTCTGCCGTGAAGGTCCGAGATGGCGTAGATACCGCACTCTTCAGATTCGGAGAGGATCCTTAACTTATCGCACTTTTCCACGTCCTCACGTCTGATCTCCGTGTGTCTTGAATGAGGTACATAGAATACGTCGTCAAAGCCTCTGAAGAGCTTGACCGGCCTGTTCCATGTGAGGTAATGCTCGAAGATACCGAAGACCTTCTCGTCCTTGTCGTACTTCGGGATGCCATAGTGGTAGTAAAGGCCCGCCTGAGCGCCCCAGCAGATATGCAGTGTGGAGTAAACGTGCGTCTTGCTCCATTCCATGATCTCGGTAAGTTCTTTCCAGTAGGCAACGTCCTCGAACTTCATCTGCTCGACAGGCGCACCCGTGATGATCATGCCGTCGTAGTAGAGGTCCTTAACCTCATCGAAAGTCATGTAGAACTTGGTAAGATGCTCCTCCGTAACGTGCGTCGGCGTATAGGAAGCCGTACACATGAGGTCCACGTCGACCTGTATCGGAGAATTGGAAAGAGCTCTAAGGAGCTGAGTCTCGGTAGTTGCTTTATCGGGCATGAGATTAAGGATTATTATCCTTATCGCTCTGATGTCCTGGGACAGGGCGCGGTCTTCCTCCATAACGAAGATGCGCTCTTTTTCGAGTATCTGCTTTGCAGGCAGA
>JAGCGK010000172.1 GCA_017649645.1 Clostridiales bacterium
ATGAACTGATAACTGAGCAAAGCATATAACTTGGGGCTGTCTCACTTTGGCGAGGCAGCCCTTAGTTTTGTTCACCACAAATAGATGTTTCTTTTTTCTAAAAAAAAACTACGTACTAACCTAAACTTGATTATTTGCTAAAAAGGTTAGTGTTTTTGAGGCTTGAAAAGCATTCCGTACTAACCTAATCGAAGAAAAACGTGGTTGAGGTTAGTATTATTTTCGAAAAAATGAATTTAGATACTAACCCCAGGCTCGATATTCGAGTTTTAGGTTAGTATTCCTGGCTTCTTAATCCAAAAATATACTAACCTAACAGCGGGTTTTCGCGGTTTGGGTTAGTATCGGACATTTTGAGACAAAGGAAATCATGTCGTCATTGAGACATTGCATTCCTTTTCGAGGATGGTGATTACGGTGGTGACACAAAAAAGTCCGTCTCATAATGAGACAGACTTTTTCATCCGGTAAAATATTTGGTTTAGTAGTGTGTTCAGGCAACGTCCAGTTTCTTGTCTGCCAGGTTATTTACGACGATTGACATGATAATGACCGCCAGGATAAGAAGAGAAGACGTAGCGACGATCAGAAGCTCCGTCTGCGTGAAGGTTTTGACAACTTTCCATGACAGAACATTGAAGACAGCGCCTCCTATTATGAACACTATCGTTCCCAGGAAGATGACCAATAAACTTAATGGCCTTTTTTTGCTGACATTAATGCTCGCTCCGACTACATTGGAGAACAGTATGAGTGTCAGGAAAAATGCAGGTATTGATAACGATAACAGCCATGCGTTTAATTCCGATAACAGATTTTCCATTCGTATAGAACCATAACCTGAAGGAAGTCCGTATATAGCCGTGTTTACATGACCTTCTACATAGCTCGTCATAAGGCCAAGTCCGACGATGATCGATACTATGATTATGACAGGAAGAGCCTTGGATCTGATGATCTGTGACTTTTTGTATGGCAGAGCCCAATTCTTATACGAGTCATCTGTAAAGAGTTCCTTGTAAAGTCTGTATGTAAGCCAAACAGCGGGTATCGATAATATGATGAGAGAAGCTATTTCCATGCCTCTCCATATGAATGCGTATCCCGGCCAACTTGCGTTACTGTAATAGATCACGGTGGCTATCTTCAAGATAAGATGCAGAACGAAGGTCATAAGACCGATCTTTCCTGCGTACCTTAATGTTTGTGAAGTAAGTTTATTCATCATTTCTGTCCTCCTTCCTTGAAGCAGTCCTTGTAGAAATTGAGTAAGGACTTTCCCGTCGACTCCCTTATCTCGTCAACGGACTTTTGGCAGATGATCTTGTTCTCGCCTATGATGATCACATCGTCCAAAGCAGCTTCCACGTCAGTCAGCAGGTGAGTGGACATGAGAATCGTCGCGTCATCGCGGTATTCCTTCAGGATCGTCTTTATGATGTTTTCTCTCATGATAGGATCCGTAAATGCCAGCGGTTCGTCCAGCAGGTAGACCTTGGCATTTCGACTCATGGTCAGGATCAGTTTTATCGTTTCAATATTTCCTCTCGAAAAAGCCCCCATAGTCTTCTCAGCGGAGATGTCAAAAGCCGTAAGGTATCTCGTGCATTTTTCCTTGTTGAAATCCTTGTAATGACTTCCGTAAAAATCGACTATCTTACTTACTTTCATGTCATTGCCGAATTGAAGTTTGTCCGGCATAAAACTTACGATGGATTTGATCTTATCTTCCTTTTGCTCGCCGCACACGGTTATGGTTCCGCTGTCCGGTGTAAGGAACTTCGCGATGAGCTTCAGAAGGGTAGTCTTACCGATGCCGCTCGGGCCCGCGAGGCCAATGATCTTACCTTCGCCGATCGTGAGATCGAGGTCCTTCCAGACGACTTTGTTTCCCAGTTTTTTACTTACGTTCTTACAGATTATGCTCGCCATCTTTTCCCACCTCTTTCAATATCTCGATCGCTTCTTCGAGCGTAAGGCCGGATGCCTTTGCGGATCGAATATAGCTTTCTGCTGCGCTTACGGCGCTCCTTTTGCGGACCTTCGCGATCAGGGAAGTGTCGTCCGTGACTCTTCTTCCGCTATTGCGCAAAGTTACGATCAGACCGGAGTCCTCGAGTGCGCTCAGTGCTTTTTGCATCGTGTTCGGATTGACACCGGCTTCAACTGCGAATTCCCTTACGGAAGGGATCTTGTCGCCCGGCTCGTATTTTCCTGAGACGATGTCTTTGGTAATGGCTTCGACTATCTGTTGGAACAGAGGTCTTGATTCATCGAATTCCCAACTCACGGTGTCTCCTTTCATTCTTCCTTCTAGTGTTTTCGTCAAACTGTATTACTACACTAGTACAGTAACACGGTCGGGTTTATTATGCAAGTGTTTATTTTTCGAAAACGTGATTTTTCGAGAAGAAAAAAGAGGATGCTATTTCGGATGCAATGCGATAAAAACTTGAAAAAACGCTGTGATATAATTATGTCGGAAACCTGATAACAGAGGGGGTACTTGTTATGAAGTTACAGAGCATGAACTGTCCTAATTGCGGCGGTGATCTTAAGAAAGAGGGGAACGTTCTCGCATGTGAGAACTGCGGATCAACATTCGCAATCGATTACGACGATGCTGATGTCGAGTATGAGAAGCTCAGCACCGAGGACGAGCGTAACAGACAGCAGTATGAGCATGAAAAAGAGATGCTCGAGACACAATACCGTCTTCAGGAAGAAGCAAGGCTTAAGCAGCTCAAGTTTGAGAAGTCCGAGCTTCGTAAGAAGAGGATCTCCAACTCGATAAGGAGCCTTATCTCAGTGGTCATCGTATTCTCGGTAATCGGCGGAATCGTCTATTTCACATACAGATATATGGACAAGAACGGTCTTCTCGATGAAGCAAAGAAGAGCATGATGCCGACGACGACAGAGACAACTGCTGATCCGTACGATATTACCAAAGAGGATATCCTCGCTGACAGTGAGTTCCTGGAAAATGCCAAGGCTTCTATCCTTTCTTCATATCATTCTGACAGAGACGGTGATACAGCTTCGACATATGACAGCGGATGGCTCGAATATACTATCTCTGAAGGTGATCCTGAGATCTACGACACTTATTACCTTGTCAGCAATAAGGATTACGGTGATAAGAACAGACTTTATTACCTTATTAAGTTCTCATTTATCAATGATGAGACAGGAGAGGTAACCGAAGTATATGATGCGCTTTATCTTCGCAATCTGAAGGTTAATGCCAACGGCAAGATCACATGTGATTTTTCAGTATGTGGTGACAGAGGAAGCGGAGCTACAGACTGGACATTCGATGCAGCAACTGATTCTGATCAGCTCTACAGATCAGCGATCCTTGGTCAGGACGAATTCTCATATGAGAAGATCGAGATCCCGAACCTGGCAGCTAAGCCTGAGACCGAAGAAGCAGAGGGCGAGGAGGAAGAAGTTGAAGAAGATGAGACAGAGGAAGCTTGATGCTAACCGTCTTCCTTCGGTAATTTTCTAAAATAACGAATAGCAAAAAACAAAGTAGGCACGATCGACAGCACAAAAGCCAGAGGTTGTGCCTCTTGTATTCCCGCAAATCCTCTGACCTGTGACAGGATCAAAAGAGCAGGGATGAAGATGATGCCGCTTCGGATCGCGGAAGTAGTAGCTGCTTCCCATTTTTTGCCGGTACTCTGTAAGAGCACCTCGGTACACATTCCGAATGCCATGACCATTCCCGCGATGCTCTGAAGCTGAAGAGCTCTGACGCCGAAGTGGACGACCATGAGATCCTGGCGGAACATGTAGATGATCCTTCCCGCGTTCATGTGAACGATAGTGCCAAGAACAACAAGGATGGTCGTAGCGAAGATAACGGTGAAGAGGTAGCCTTTTCTGACGCGGCTATACTTCTTTGCACCGTAGTTATAACCGCTTACCGGCTGGAAGCCCTGGCCGACGCCGAGCGCGATGGCGAATGTAAAAAAGTAGACACGGGATACGATGGACATCGCCGCGATAGCCTCATCTCCGTAGACACCCGACAGGGAATTAAGAAGGATAGTCGCTACGCTGCTCAAACCCTGTCGAAG
>JAGCGK010000173.1 GCA_017649645.1 Clostridiales bacterium
AATACGGGCTGCTTCGATCTGGTTTGACTTGATCCAGCAGGGCTCTGTTGCCACAATACCATATTCACCGTAAGTAATCTGGTTGCCTGAAAGAGCTTTACCCTTCATACTTCCACGGAACTGCTTACGATGTTTAACTCTCTTAGGTAATAACATTATTTTGCACTCCCTTCTTTATTTTCTTTTACGGGGAGAACTTCGCCCTTGTAGATCCAAACCTTTACGCCAACTTTGCCGTAGGTTGTATCTGCCTCAGCGAAACCGTAATCGATATCGGCACGTAATGTCTGAAGAGGAATAGTACCGTCACTAATTGTCTCAGTACGAGCCATATCAGCACCGCCTAAACGGCCGGAAAGCTGAACTTTGATACCGTAAACTCCCGATTTCATGGTTCTTGTCATAGCCTGCTTCATTGCTCTTCTGTAAGCAACACGGTCTTCGAGCTGCTTAGCGATGTTTTCAGCAACAAGCTGTGACTCCTTCTCGGGTCTCTTAATCTCTTTGATGTCAACGTTTACATTCTTGCCTGTGAGTTTCTTTAACTCTTTCTTTGTGTTTTCGATATCAGCGCCGCCTTTACCGATAACAAGACCGGGCTTGGAAGTATAAACGGTAACTTTAACTTTATTTGAAGCTCTTTCGATATCGATTTTGCTGATACCGGATGTATAGAGTTTCTTCTTTAAATATTTTCTGATGTTGTAATCTTCAACAAGGCAATCAGCGAAATCAGCATCTGCGTACCACATAGAACCCCAGTCCTTGATAACGCCTACTCTTATACCATGAGGATTAACTTTCTGTCCCATACTGTTCCTCCTATCTTTCATTGAGCACGATGGTAATGTGGCTCATTCTCTTTTCGATTCTGTAAGCTCTGCCCTGTGCTCTGGGTCTGATTCTCTTCATTGTGGGTCCCTTGTTAGCATAACATTCTTCGATGTAAAGCTTCTCGGGATTCATGCCGTTGTTGTTCTCGGCATTGGCGATAGCACTAAGTAAAAGCTTTTTGATAATGCTTGATGCATATCTGGGATTGTACTCCAGAATTGCCAGAGCCGTATTAACATCTTTGCCTCTGATGGCGTCAAGTACAAAACATGCTTTCTGTACCGATACTCTTGCGTAAGATAACTTTGCCGAAGGTCTTGTCTCCCTGTTGTTTTTATTACGCTCTCTCTTGTATTGTGATCTGCTTTTGATTTCTTCCATGGATTAAAACCTCCTTCCTTACTTAGATTTAGATTTCTTTTCGTCTTTACCGTGGCCTCTGTATGTTCTTGTAGCTACGAACTCACCGAGTTTGTGACCAACCATATCTTCCGTTACATATACGGGAACATGCTTTCTTCCGTCATGAACCGCAAATGTATGTCCTACAAATGAGGGAAAGATTGTGGAACGACGTGACCAGGTCTTGATTACTGATTTATTACCCGCTGCGTTCATTGCGTCAACCTTCTTTAAAAGGCTTGCATCAGCAAAGGGTCCTTTTTTTAATGATCTTGCCATTATTTTCCTCCTTATCAATATGCGCTTACTTTAACGCGCGTCCGTCTCTTCTTCTTACGATGAGCTTGTTAGACTGCTTGTTTTTCTTTCTTGTCTTTAAGCCCAAAGCCGGCTTGCCCCAAGGTGTGCAAGGACCGGGACGACCGATACTACACTTACCTTCACCACCACCATGAGGATGGTCGTTGGGGTTCATTACAGAACCACGTACTGTAGGGCGAATACCCATGTGACGCTTACGTCCTGCCTTACCGATATTGATAAGGTTGTGATCTACGTTACCTACGATACCTACTGTAGCTCTACACTGAATAGGTACCATTCTCATTTCGCCTGAAGGAAGACGAAGTGTTGCGTACTTACCTTCCTTAGCCATAAGCTGTGCGCTGTTTCCTGCGCTACGAACCATCTGGCCGCCCTTACCGGGTAAAAGTTCAATGTTGTGAACCTGTGTACCTACGGGAATCTTATCAAGAGGGAGGCAGTTACCGATTCTGACTTCGGCATCAGGTCCGTTCATGATCTTCATTCCGTCCTTAAGTCCTTCGGGAGCGATTATATAAGCTTTCTCACCGTCTGCGTAGCAGATAAGTGCGATGTTTGCTGTTCTGTTGGGATCGTATTCGATTCCGATTACCTTAGCGGGAATACCGTCTTTATTTCTCTTGAAGTCTACGATTCTGTATTTCTTCTTGGCTCCGCCGCCATGATGT
>JAGCGK010000174.1 GCA_017649645.1 Clostridiales bacterium
AAACGATCACCAGATCACGATCCTTAAGGTCGTCTCTTGTAAGTTCGCCGTCAACAAAACCGGACAGTTTACCCATGATGACTGCTGACGGATCGATATCGCGAACAAGGACTTCATGGCCGGCTTCTTTATATGCCTTGGCAAAAGATGCTCCGATAAGTCCCAGGCCTACGATTCCAACCTTCATGTCAGATCACCTCACGAATCTTCATTACGCGTTTTGCTACGTCATCAAACTGCTCAGGTGTGAGTGACTGTGCGCCGTCACAAAGAGCATTCATAGGATCATTATGTACTTCTATCATAAGACCGTCAGCGCCGCATGCTGCAGCTGCCATAGCCATCGGCTTAACCATTCTCGCGATACCTGTCGCATGAGAAGGATCGACGATAACAGGAAGATGTGAAAGTTCCTTAAGCATCGGAACTGCCGACAGGTCTAATGTGTTTCTCGTGTATGTCTCGTAAGTTCTTATTCCACGCTCGCAAAGGATGATGTTCTCGTTTCCGCCTGCCATAATGTACTCGGCACTCATGAGGAACTCCTTCATCGTGTTTGCGAGGCCTCTCTTAAGAAGGATAGGTTTGTTGATCTTGCCGAGTGCCTTCAAAAGCTCAAAGTTCTGCATGTTTCTGGCACCGACCTGAATGAGGTCAACGTTTTCGAACAAAGGAAGGTGCTCTGTGCTCATGATCTCAGTTACGATAGGCATGCCTGTTGCTTCCTTTGCCTTAAGGAGAAGGTCGATACCGTCTGCCTTCAATCCCTGGAAGTCATATGGGGATGTCCTCGGTTTGAATGCTCCGCCGCGAAGAAGCGATGCGCCTGAAGCTTTGACTTCCTTTGCTATCTCTACTATCTGTTCCTCGCTCTCGACCGAGCAAGGTCCTGCTATAAAAGCAAAGTTCCCGCCGCCGATCTTCACGCCGCCTACGTCAACGACGGAATCGTCCGGATGGAACTTTCTGTTTGCATTCTTAAACGGCTCGCTGATCCTTGTAACGGATTCGATGATATCAAGTCCGCTCAAAAGGTCAGTATCCACCTTTGTTGTATCTCCGATAAGTCCAAGTACCGTTCTGTACTCGCCCTGAGACAGATGGACGCGAAGTCCCTGTGACTTGAACCAGTCGATCAAATTGTTAAGCTGTTCTTCGGTTACACCGGGTTTGATTACAGCGATCATAAAAAATACCTCTTTTCTTGCTACAAATACTACGCTTTCGGGTTTCTTATCTGCTAACAAAAAACCGCCCGGAAGTGATCCGTGCGGTCCTTATTATCAATCAATGACATCGAACTTTATCTGCACAAACCACTTCATGCCTTGCTCTTAGCAAAGTATGTAAAAAAGTAATATGTGCCAAAATAAAAATTCTTGTTCATATTAAGTCTCCCAAAAAAACTACGGAAGTATTACACCACGATTGACCCGCAATGTCAACAGTGAAAACACATACCGGCTTATATGTGAGTTATTTTCGATATTTGGTCGAGGGTTACGGTGTCAGCCTCTGTCGATTCAGCAGCCCCGGAGGACTGAAGGATGATCGAATCTATTAACTCATCACCGTTACCCGGAACTACAAACTTATCAAATATCATGTTTGCTACATTAGTCCTGAGATTAGTCTTCTCCTTGAATTTCTTCATATCAGGAGTGTCTTGGCCCTTAGAACAGTACAAAGCCTTTTCTACAGGCACATAACGATATCTCTTCCCGCTCATATTACGTCTGAGATCGGATGCGTAAAACACATCTTTCTTTACGCGGGAATAGATGAAGACTCCTATTGCAGATAACAAGGTCAATACACCAAACACGATCAAATACGTCGGACTAATAGAGAAAGTCTTAAGTGCGCCTACAGACAGCAAAGCAAATACGCAGAATGCTGCAAAACCGGTTCCCTGAAGAGCGAAAATATTACGCTCTCTTTTTAGACACTTGTTACAGACACAGGTCCTCTCAACATGTGAAAATCTCTCATAAATGTGAGTGGTCGTCTTTGTTGCCACTATATAGTTCTTATTCTCTGATGTTATTCTGGAATCTACTACAGCAAATCTGTAAGTATTCTCCGCCTCGTTTTTGCATCGTACACATTGATTCACGATGAATATCCTCCCTTATCTTATTACCTCGTGAATTATATACAAATGCGGCTCAGATAACAACAAGAAACGGCTCCGCCGAAGCGAAGCCGTTTGTATGAATTCTTTATTATCCTCTGTCTATCGCGTAATCCTTACAGATTTGTGTGAACTCCGCTGAATTAACGAAATTATCGAAAACCTGCTCTTTGGTCATTCCATTCTTCATCTCATTAAGCCAGAAGTTCATTCCCTCATCTTCAGGATCGCGGCCCATGAACGTCTTATACATTCTGTTGATCAATTCCTTGTTATCGAAATCATGATCATTGAATTCCTTGGAGAAGAAGAACTCATGAGCTGCCTGCTTACCTGTAAGTTCAAGATTGGTAAGTCCCAGACTCCAAAATTTAAGTCCCTCAGTTTCAGGATCTCTTCCGAGACACTCAGTATAAAGTCTTGTCGCAAAAGCAGTTGCATTAGCAGATGCGATAGTAGCTTTTGCTCTTGTTGCACCTGATCTTACTCCGTATGAAGCACAGACATTGCACCACTCTTCTGAGTTGATGAAGCAATCCACTACAACGTCACGTCCCTGTGTCTTAAGGCTGTTCATCCAGAAGTTGAAACCGTCAGGATCCTTCTCGGCATCACGGTCAAAGAATGTCTTGTAGAGAACCTTAAGGAAATCTTCATCGCTCAACTTCCTGTCGTTGAACTCTTTACTCAAGAGGAATTCCTTAGCACACTGTGCACCGTCAAGATCTCCATTACCAACATGCTCACACCAGAACGCTTTTCCTTCAGGTTCGGATGCACGGTTCAAAGCAACCGTGTAGAGTCTCTCAACAAAGTCCTCAAAACCACCGCCTGTTGTTGATGGCGCCGGGGTCGCTGGTCCCGGAGTAGACGGACCAGGTGTGGAAGGTGCCGGAGTTGATACTACTGTCCACTTAGCATAAAGCGTAATATCTGCTGTTACCTCTGAATTGAAATCATATGCTTTTGTGCAGGTAGTATCCGTATACCATCCACCAAATGTGTAGCCGGCCTTCGTAGGATCAGAAGGCTTGGTCGCTTTGCTACCGTCAACAATGTTCTGTGTCGCAACGGAACTTCCGCCGTTTGATTCAAACACGATTTTGAACGGCTCCTTGGTATTGATGTCGCCGTCCTTACAGTGAATGACTACTCCACGTTCAAATTCGAGCTTAGGAGTAAGTGTTGTGCTCTTCTCAATCTCGATCTTCTCCCATTCAGCCTTTGTACCGTCATAGTAGATGTCCGTGAACTTGGCATTACCTGAGAAAGCCGTATCATATATCGTCTTTACCGACTTAGGTATACTGATCTTCTGGAGACTGTCACAGT
Source organism: Clostridiales bacterium (assembly GCA_017649645.1). Taxonomy (GTDB): domain Bacteria; phylum Bacillota; class Clostridia; order Saccharofermentanales; family Saccharofermentanaceae; genus Saccharofermentans. Next base: position 3,467 of record JAGCGK010000174.1, read on the forward strand.
TAGAGAATGATAGATACTCGATAGTCTCGACTGTACTCGGAAGAGTTACTTCCTTAAGATTCTTACTGTCTTTGAGACAAGGGCTTGCGATTGTCTTTATGCCTTCGTCAAATACAGCCTTCTCGATCTTATCCTTGTTTGTGAAATTAATGCTTATATCGTCATACGCGTCCGTTAACTCAATGGTTTCCCCCGTACACTTACCGAATTCGAGATACAGGAAACTTGCATCGTTAATAGTAACTTCCGGAAGCGTATCGCAATTCACATTCTTCATATTGATAGTAGTGATGTAACTGCTGCCGGTTCCGATCATATCCGGAACTCTCGTAAGGAAATCGAGCGTTACATATGCGATCGGGGCTTTGCCAACGAATACAGAAAGCATATTGTTGTCTATAGTCTTTCCTGACTCTGACTTGGGGGCGAATTTCAAGACACCCGAATAATTATCATTATTATTGATCTCAAGGTAACTTGCCGAATCCAGTTTGGTCAGGAAATCGTCTACAGAACTATAAGGGTAGGTATCATCTCTATATCCGACATCTACATAAATAAGAGCACCGGTGACACGCCATGTGAAACCCGGCATTCCGCCTGTCTGGGCACAGTAACCTTTTGTACCGTCATAATGAACGTTATTGTAAACACGCGCAGGGAGAGTGATATTTCCGTCACTGCAGTGAACTGTGATTGCCTGTTTGGAAAGAAGACCGTCAAATGTTATCCAGGGAATATCATTCTCATCAAGATAAGTCTCATATATGTTGATCTCATTCCAATCCTCCTTTGTTCCGTCATAATAGATATCCTTTAATCCGGAATCCTCGAACGCATCAGGTCTTATCGTCTTTACCGACTTAGGTATATTGATCTCCTGGAGACTCGTATCTTTACAAAAAGCCCCATACTCGATAGAAGTAACCGAATTCGGGATTACTACACTTTTAAGTGCCGAATTATTACGGAAAGCATCAACAGGGATCGTCGTTATACTTGAATCGATAGTGACTTTCTGAAGAATAGAACTATCGCAGATCTCAAAGTCCACATTCTTAGCATTATAGTACTGTCCGACATTAACCTCCTTCTTCATACAACCGGTGGCTGTGACAGAGAGATGCTTGCTCTTGTTCGTTTCTATGGAAGGCATCTGACTCGAGTTAAACTCGTCTAAATACAGATATAAGCTCTTTGTCGTGTTGACAGATATCGACTTCAGATTGACATAATCCAGCGTCACCACATGGAACATTGTACTGTCAAAAACGAAGTTATACTCCTTATCATTGTTCCCGTAGAATTTCAGGCTGGGAAAATTTTCATTTCCCAGATAACTGCATACTACTTTACATGCATTTCCGGCTTGAGCCTTGTTAAAGCATATATAAAAGTCATTTACCGAACTTGTTGTACCCGAATAAGCAGCCGGGGCAAAATCTATCTGTAATTCACTTTCCTTATAGCGCCAGTTAAATCCTGTGGAATTAGGTCCCATAGTACCGGGATACAAATAACCTGCCGCGTCCCAGCCGGATGGGTCGGCATAAACAAACGAGAACATGGAAAAAACCATGAACACTGCAACAGCGAAGCTCAATAATCTTCGCGACTTGGTCATAACAGATCACCTCCACGCATAAAATATACTTCCACTCCTAGACTCTATAAAAAATTATACAGGCGTTTTCTTCCTTTGCATATATCACTTGCACCTTAATTTATGTAATTAACAGGATCATTTCATGCCTCGTCTACAGAAAAGCAAAAAGGGCGTCCCCAGAGCAAAAGTCTGCCCGAGTGACGCCCCTGTCATATCAGATGAAAAGTTATCAGCCTCTGTCGATAGCGTAGTCTTTACAGATCTGAGTAAACTCCGAAGACTTAACGAACTCCTCGAAGACCTGTTCTTTGGTCATTCCGTTCTTCATCTCATTAAGCCAGAAGTTCATTCCCTCATCTTCAGGATTGCGGCCCATGAATGTCTTATACATTCTGGTGATTAGTTCCCTGTTATCAAAGCTATGGTCATTGAACTCCTTACTGAAGAAGAACTCGTGAGCTGCCTGCTTACCTGTAAGTTCGAGATTGGTAAGTCCCAAGCTCCAAAACTTAAGTCCCTCAACTTCAGGATCTCTTCCGAGACACTCTGCATAAAGCCTGGTTGCAAATGCCGTAGCATTAGCGGATGCTATGGTTGCCTTTGCCCTTGTAGCACCTGATTTAACTCCGTAGGAAGCGCATATGTTGCACCATTCTTCCGAGTTGATGAAACCGTCAACTACTTTATCTCTGCCTTCAGTCTTAAGACTGTTCATCCAGAAGTTAAAGCCATCTGGATCCTTCTCTGCATCACGATCGAAGAATGTCTTGTAGAGGACCTTGAGGAACTGTTCGTCGTTTAATCCTCTGTCGTTGAATTCTTTACTAAGTAAGAACTCATTTGCACATTGAGCACCTGTCAGATCGCCATTACCTACATGTTCACACCAGAATGCTTTACCTTCAGGTTCGGACTGTCGGTTAAGCGCTACTACGTAAAGTCGCTCAACAAAATCTTCGAAAGACAATGAAGACTCCGTTGAGGTCGATGAGCCTCCGACCGAAGATGAACCTGACGGTTTGTTTGTCGGAGTCGACGGTTTATTGGAAGGTGTCGATGAACCGGTCGGAGCAGAAGTTGTGCTGCCGGAGGATGAGGTCCAGGTTGCTACGAGTTTTAATCTGTTGTTGGACAGATTATTCTTGTTGTCGAATCTGACTGTCGGATCTTTGCCTTGAACAAGAGTATTATCCTTGTCGTACATCGCAAGGCATATGGTGGCATCTTTCGGAAGGTCACCTGAGTACTCGAAAGTGAATGTCTTTTCCCAATCGTCGTGGAAGGAACCTTTTTCGAGAAGGACAGGCGAACCGAAATTCGATATCTTGTTTCCTTCAGCATCAGTGATCTCAGCGCACAGATCGATGTTAAAGAATGCAGGTGCAAGACCTGTGTTCTTGATGCTGACGACGAGCTTGTTGCCGTAGAGTTCAGCGCGTGTCACGGTGAAGTTGTAACCGAGTCTGTTGCACATCTCATCGATAACAGGCTTCTGAGCTTTGTAGAAGTCGTAGCTGCAGTTGCTGTCCTGATCAAGAGCGAAGATGGACAGGTGCGATATCTCGATAGTCTCACGGAAACGGTCCGGTGACCAGTTGATGTAGGAGTAATCATTCTCGCGAACGTAGTTTTGGGTCATACTGTATGGCCAGAGATTCTCTCCGAGGACAGGCATATTGGCTTCGTACGTCGGTATTAAACTCCACTCGATATTCGGAGTTGAGACAAGACCGTCATCGCGCTTGGTTATGCCTATGGAAAGAGCATACTCATATATCTCGCCCCAACCGTCGGAAGGAAGGACCAGCAAGGTCTCATCGAAGGCCTCGGCATAGCAGTCCAGCATGTCTTTCTGGATCTCAAGTGAAGGCATGTAGTTACCTTCCGTGAAAGCAGTGTGCCACTCACCGTAATCACCGAAAGGCCTTATATCGATGAACTCGACTCGCGGGTCACCGTCGTATTTCTCGGCCAGAGCTACGGCAAATTTCTTACATGCTTCAAGATATATTGGATCGTCCCAGTCAGGGAAGGTGATGTATTCCGGAGGATCGTCCGCTCTTTGGACAGTATCGGCCTTTCTCTTGGCAGTGATCTTTCCTGCTCCCTTGGCATATACCCAATCAGGAACGAAGTCTTCATCCAGATATGAAGAATAAGGCATGATCCTGATACCGTATGTGAGACCGTACTTCTCGCACATCTCAAGGACCTCATCGATCTCGGACCAGTCATATTCATTTTCCTTCGGATTAAGATCCTCCCAGTGAGGCGAACCGCTTACGATGGTGACGACATCCCAAGCTTTGTTGTCGGCAGATCCGTTCATGGCATATGGCCAGTCATAAGCCGTCTCGATCATGTCGGGACCGTAAACAGTCATGACATATCCCTTGTGAGGATTGGCGATCGCCTGTCCCGATGTTGTCGTCTCATAGATGACCGAAGGAGTTCCGAGATCAGGCCATGCTTCTATATGGGACTGCTTCGGATGAGGGAACAATTGCTCGCTTATCATCTGCGCTGCAGTGTCGGCTCCAAGTGCAGTAAAGTGAGTATCGTCGGAAGCATAATAATCCTTCATCTCGAAGTAGTAATTCTTCAGGGAAAGTTCTATAAAAGGCCTGAGCAGATCCAATGTGCCAACCTTCTCGGATGCTGCGATCTGATCCAGCTCTTTGTTGAAATACTTATTCGTGATTATTGGGTATCTGTGAGCATCGCCCTTGGTACCTTGATGCCTGACAAGATAGACTGTCATTCCCATGTTCTTTGCGCTCTTGACCATAGCAGTAAGATCTTTGATGAGAGCACCGGGATCTATAGGATCATTGTTGTTCTTAACGTATGCATCGAGTTCCTTGCAATATTCGTTGTATCCCACATCGAAGAGAATTATATCCCCGCTCTTGCCATAGTGTTCTACGGTAGGAAAAAGACTTGCCTTGATCGCAGATGCCGTAACGCTCTTGCAGGAGATATTTCTCACATCGTACTTATTCGTATCGATATAGTTCGGCAAGAACTGACCCCATCCTCTTATGGCATTGTCCGGAACGTTGTAAAAACTCGCAGCATTCTCATCACCGCAGATCCAGATAGTCGGTTTTGTCACAGTATCCGTTGAGGTCTGTTCGATCTCGATGGTACTGATGGAGTGAATATCTCCGACTCCGGAAGTAACGTAGATATTAAGCTGTCCGTCTGTTACCGGTATGGTAAAGGAATCCGATGCGTTGTTTCCGGTCAGAAAATAAAGCTGGGAAACACCTTCTGCAACGACAGTTGATGATTCGTCATTGCCGATCGTTACAGTTATCTTGTAAACGCCCTTGGGAAGGTCGACCTTGAAGTTGCCGTATGCACCGTGGAACCTGACGGCATCACTCAGTGCACCGGTTCCTTTGGCCTTAACATTCTCCACCAGGTTCAACTGTCCGAAGCCGTATCCTTTATTCTTGTCATAACCTTCCGTGGCGGAAACACCCGTATATCCGGATGCTGTCCCGCCGCCGCCAAGGTCGAATCTCTTAGTTATCAGTGCCGCTGCCCTTACCTCAAAGAAAGCCGGAAAGATGGTCAGGATAAGAGCAACCGTGATCATCAATGAAATAAATCTCTTCAATTCTTATTCCTCTCGAAAATATCTGTTCAGCCTCTGTCTATTGCGTAATCCTTACAGATCTGAGTGAACTCTGCAGAGTTAACGAAGTTATCGAAGACCTGTTCCTTGGTCATTCCGTTCTTCATGCTGTCCAGCCAGAAGTTCATACCGTCATCGTCAGGTTCACGTCCCATAAATGTTCTGTACATTCTCGTCAGAAGTTCTTTGTTGTCAAAGTTATGATCATTGAACTCCTTAGAGAAGAAGAACTCATGTGCAGCCTCTGAACCCGTAAGTTCGAGGTTAGTGAGACCAAGACTCCAGAAGTTGAGACCTTCAGTCTCAGCATCTCTTCCGAGACACTTGGTGTACAGACGCTCGGCAAATGCGATCGCGTTCGCGGAAGCAACAGTTGCCTTAGCTCTTGTAGCACCTGACTTTACTCCGTAAGTAGCACAGATATTGCACCACTCTGTTGAATTGATAAATCCGTCAACGACTTTGTCTCTTCCTTCAGTCTTAAGACTGTTCATCCAGAAGTTGAAGCCGTCAGGATCATTCGCTGCATCTCTGTCGAAGAAAGTCTTATAGAGAACCTTCAGGAAATCCTCATCGCTTAAGTTCCTGTCGTTAAATTCTTTACTTAACAGGAACTCGTTGGCACACTCGGCACCTGTGAGATCCCCGTTACCTACATGTTCGCACCAGAATGCTTTTCCCTCAGGTTCGGACGCACGGTTTAATGCTACAACGTAAAGTCTCTCAACAAAATCCTCGAAAGTTACCACTGTTCCCTGTTCATTTGAAGAACCTGAAACCGGAGTCTTGCCCGGGTTATTGCCCGGTGTTTTACTTGGTGTCTTTCCAGGTGTACTGCCCGGAGTCTTTCCCGGAGTATTTGTTGTTGAAGGTATAGATGACGGAGTCGAAGATGAAGAATTCTCAGGTGAAGTCCAGCTTACAATAAGCTTTAACCTGTTATTTGGAAGATTATTCTTGTTATCAAATCTGACCTGAGGATCGCCGTTGTTTTTTAACGGTTTGCTGACGTCGTACATTGCAAGACAGATGGTCGCATTTTCGTCAAGAGTACCGTCGTAAGTGAAAAGGAACGTTTGGGAAGTTCCGTCGCGGAAGGTACCGTTTTCGATAAGGACAGGCGAACCGAAGTTCTCTATCTTGTTTCCGTTCTCGTCAGTAATCTCGGCTGCAAGCTGAATGTTAAAGAATGCAGGTGCGAGACCTATGTTCTTGATCGTTACTTTAAGCTGATTGCCGTTTCTCTCTGCTGAAGTTACGGTGAGATCATATCCGAGTCTGTTACACATCTCGTCGATAAGATCCTGCTGTTCGCTATAGATCTTGTAACCGCAGCCGCTGTCCTGGTCGATGGCCATGAAGGTCAGATGAGATATCTCGATGCACTCGCGGTAATGCTCGCGGGTCCATTTAAGATAAGTGCTGCCGTCCTGCTTGAGCATTGTCTCGTATGTGTTGTGATTATCACCCATCGTCATGACGTTTGCTTCGTACGCAGGTACCAATTCCCACTCCGAATTCTTTGCCATGATGAGACCGTCGTTACGCTTCGCGAAGCCGAGTGAAACGGAATAATCATATATCTCTCCTCTGGCGTCTACGAAAACGCTGCAAGGGGTATTCTTGAAAACTTTCTTATAGTGATCCAGCATATCTTTCTGGATCTCAACTGACGGCAGGAAGTTGTTGGTGAATTCGGAACAATGCCACTCACCCATATTGCCGAATGCACGGATCTCGATATATTCTACGCGCGGGTCATTATCATAACGCTCGGCGATCGCCGTCATAAGATCCTTATATGCCTGGATATATATAGGATCCGACCAATTGGGAACCTTTATCTCAGGTGAATTATCCTTGTACTTGTATTTGGTTATGTCCTTCTTGGCGCCCTTGTTATAGACCCACTGAGGAACAAAGTCATGGGATTCACCGTAATTGTCATCCGAACCGGTTGCAGTCGAATAAGGGATGATACGGATCGCATATGTCAATCCTGCCTGTTCGCATGCTTCGAGCATGTTGTCGATCAGATCCCAGTTATATTCGCCCTCTGCAGGGTTAAGATCTTCCCAATAGATAACGCTGCAGCATGTGGAGATTACGTCCCATGCGTGATTATTCTTGGAACCGTCGATCCCGAGAGGATGCCCTCCCGAATAGAGCATAGCGGGATTATGTACTTCCATAACATATCCCTTATGCGGATTTGTTATGATCTCGCCTGAAACCTCTGCCTCATAGCCGACTATTCCCTCAAATTCAGGATAAGGGTCAACGTATGTGTAACCTGAAGATCCTGACGGGAAAAGCTGATCGGCTACCATCTGAGCAAGGATATCCGAGCCTTCGGCATTAAGATGGATCCCCTCACTATAGTACTGATCCGCTATCAAAGATGTCTTCTCGAGACACAGAACAAGCCACGGACTGAAAAGATCGATCGTACCGACTTTCTTGGAAGAAGCTAAAGAATCAAGTTCCTTACCGAACCACGCATATTGAGGCAAAGGATACTTATGGCAGTCTTCGAGATTGCCGTGCTGCTTAACAAGATAAACTGTCATGCCTTTGCTCTTCGCATTATCGACAAGATAAGTCATGTTATTAATATAGTTGGTCGGATCGATGGCATCTTTGTGAGCGCGATACTCAGCAGTATAGTCATTGATACCGACTGAGAACAGGATTATATCTCCCTTCTTAGCGTATGCTTCCACCGTAGGGTAAAGAGATTTGATAAGGCTTGCCGATGTAAGTCCGCTGGCAGATATGTTCCTTATGTCATACTTATCTGTATCGACATATTTACTGAGATATTCTCCCCAGCCGCGCTTATCATCTTCACCTACATTATAATAGCTGGCAACAGTGGAATCACCGCAGATCCAGATCGTAGGTTTAGTTGTAGTACCTGTCGATGTCTGTTCGATCTCGATCGTACTGATCGAATGGAAATCTCCCACACCTGAAGTCGCATAGATATTAAGCTGACCGTCCGTGACAGGGATAGTAAAAGAATCGACCGCATTATTTCCGGTCAAAAAATACAGTTGGTTTACACCCTCTGCAACTATCGTTGATGAAGTATCGTTTCCTGTTGTAACGGTTATCTTATAGACACCCGTCGGAAGATCAACTTTAAAATTTCCGTTTCCTCCCTTAAATCTTACCGCGTCACTTAATGCACCTTTACCTTTGGCATCAACATCTTCGGCAAGATTCAACTGTCCAAAACCATATCCTTTTGTTTTGTCGTATCCTTCTTTCGCGGATACTCCGATGTATCCCGTTGCGGCTCCTTTTCCGCCGAGATCAAATTTCTTACTTATCAGTCCTGCTGCCTTTACATCAGAACCGAATGGGAAAAGAACAAGCATTAAAGCTATAGTGATAAACGCTGCTAAAAATCTCTTCAAATCAATACCCTCACTGTTTCATAATATAATATCTAAATGGGGGCTGTGCGATCACTAAGATCATCACAGTCCCCATTGACTATTCAATTTACGGGTGATCAACCTCTGTCGATTGCGTAGTCCTTACAGATCTGCGTAAACTCCGGAGACTTAACGAACTCGTCGAAGACCTGTTCCTTGGTCATTCCGTTCTTCATGTTATCAAGCCAGAAGTTCATTCCGTCATCATCAGGTTCACGACCCATGAATGTTCTGTACATTCTCGTCAGAAGTTCCTTGTTATCAAAGTTATGATCGTTGAACTCCTTAGAGAAGAAGAATTCATGTGCAGCCTGCTTACCTGTGAGTTCGAGATTGGTGAGACCCAATGCCCAGAACTTAAGGCCTTCTTCCTCTGCATCTCTTCCGAGACACTTAGTGTAAAGACGCTCTGCAAATGCAGTTGCATTAGTGGATGCGATCGTAGCCTTTGCTCTTGTAGCACCTGACTTAACACCATAGGAAGCACAGATGTTACACCACTCGGTTGAGTTGATGAATCCATCGACAACTCTGTCACGGCCTTCCGTTTTAAGGCTGTTCATCCAGAAGTTGAAACCGTCCGGATCGTTTGCTGCGTCACGATCAAAGAATGTCTTGTAGAGCACCTTAAGGAATTCCTCGTCGCTCAATCCTCTGTCGTTGAATTCTTTACTCAAGAGGAACTCATTAGCGCACTGTGCACCGTTAAGATCGCCGTTACCTACGTGCTCGCACCAGAAGGCTTTTCCTTCAGGCTCTGATGCACGGTTCAAAGCAACTGTGTAAAGTCTCTCAACAAACTCTTCAAATCCGCCGCCTGTTGTTGACGGGTTAGAAGGTGCAGATGTAGACGGACCAGGCGTGGATGGTGCAGGTGTTGACGGTGTCTGAGTAGGACCGCCTGTAGGTGGTGTAACTTCCTCAGGATCATGCTCACCAATGTCTCCATCCTTACAGTGGATCACTACACCTTTTTCGAAAAGAAGCGTATAAGGTTTAGTAACAGCTGTGATGGAATCGATACCTATCTGTTCCCAGTCAGCCTTGTAGCCGTCATAGTAGATATCCGTAAACTCAGCGTTACCGGAGAAAGTCGTATCGAAAAGACAATTAACAGAAGACGGCATATCGATCTTCTTGAGCTTATCGCAGTTCGAGAAAGCCTCATACTCGATACGTGTTACGGAACTAGGAAGGAAAACTTCCTTGAGGTTCTTGCTGTCCTTAAGAGCCGGGCTCTTGATCGTTTTGATGCTGTCATCGAAAACAGCAGTCTCGATCTTATCTTTGTTACTGAATGTAACGCTTACTCCATCGTAACAAGCAGGGAAAGTTATAGTGCTTCCCGTGAATTTACCGAACTCAAGATAGAGATAATTTGCCTCGTTTTTTTCTATGTCAGGCAGTGTATTACGATCAACGTTTTTCATGTTAATGGTGACGGTGTCGTAACTGTTAACCTCAATGGATTTAACTTTCTTAAGAAAATCCAACTTCATCTCGCCGTTAAATTTACTGCTTACGATCAATTTGACATCGTTTGTTATGGTCCTTGTGGTCTCAGGTGCGAAGATGACTTCACCCTTATAGTTCTTATCACATGTGATCGTCAACTTCTGACCGTTTTCCGAGAGTTTATCAAGGAACTCATCCATGGATGTATATGGGATTGTTGAGCTGTCTGCTCCGACATTGACAGTCGTGACTCCGCCGTTTATATACCATTCGAATCCGGGTTTTCCGCCGGTCTGAGCTACATAACCTCTTGATCCGC
>JAGCGK010000175.1 GCA_017649645.1 Clostridiales bacterium
AAAACTAAATGGATGCCTCCTGCTGTTTACAGGAAAGCATCCATCTGTTAAAACTAATTCAATTATCTATGTGTCCAGGATTCTGGGTACATATCACTTCAGGGGTTTGCGTACAAATTTAGACAGCCTTTTCGGCTTGTTGAAAAAAGTATTTATCTGTAAATGATCTCGTTTCTCTTAGGTCCTGTGGAGACGATGGAGATGTGAACTCCGAGTTCCTTCTCAACGAAGAGGACATAGTCCTGTGCTTCCTTAGGGAGCTTATCGAACTCGGTGATTCCTCTGATATCGCACTTCCAGCCCGGAAGCTTAGTAAGTACCGGCTTAGCGGAATCAAGCTTTGTAGGGTTCGGGAAGTCCTTTGTCTCAACACCGTCTACGATGTAGCCTGTGCAGACAGGGATCTCATCGAGATAACCGAGGCAGTCGATAGCAGTGAAAGCAACCTCTGTTGCACCCTGAACCTGGCAGCCGTAACGTGAAGCTACGCAGTCGAACCAACCCATACGACGCGGACGTCCTGTTGTTGCACCGTACTCACCTGCGTCACCGCCGCGCTTACGGAGCTCGTCAGCCTCATCACCGAAGATCTCGCTTACGAAAGCACCTGCACCAACTGCAGAAGAGTAAGCCTTGACTACTGTAACAACATCCTTGATCTCATATGGCGGGATACCTGCACCTACTGCACCGTAACCTGCGAGAGTGGATGAAGATGTAACCATAGGATAGATTCCGAGGTCCGGATCCTTCATGGAACCGAGCTGACCTTCAAGAAGGATCTTCTTTCCGGACTTGATAGCATCGTGCAAGTAGCTCTGTGTGTTGCAGACATAAGGAGCAACAACATCAGCCCACTTGGATACTTCCTCGAAAAGCTGGTTTGCATCGATCGGATCTTTCTTGTAAAGGTGAACGATGAGAGCATTCTTGATCTCGAGAACTCTCTCGATCTTTTCCTTCAAAGCTTCCTTGTTGAAAAGCTCGCCTACCTGGAAACCGATCTTAGCATATTTGTCAGAGTAGAAAGGAGCGATACCGGACTTTGTAGAACCGAAAGCCTTGCCGCCGAGTCTTTCTTCCTCATACTGATCGAAAAGGATGTGGTATGGCATTACGATCTGTGCTCTGTCAGAAACCTTGATCTGTGGCTCGATTCCGCGCTCCTTGAGGGAGTTCAATTCCTCGATGAACTTAGGAATGTTGAATGCAACGCCGTTACCGATTATGTTTACGATGTTCTTATGGCATACACCTGATGGCATCAAGTGAAGTGCGAATTTACCGAACTCATTGATGATCGTATGTCCTGCATTGGCACCGCCCTGAAAACGGATAACAATGTCTGATTCAGAAGCCAAAAGGTCTGTGATCTTACCCTTACCTTCGTCACCCCAGTTAGCTCCAACGATAGCCTTAACCATAAAAACCTCCAATTGATGTTTATATTATGTGTTTCAAACCAAACGTCCGAATTATAATACATATATAAAAGGATTTCAATTTAATAAAGTGCCACAATAATTGCCGATTTTTGCCTGATCAGCCGTTTAAGTATTCCAAAGCCTTGGACAAAGCCAGATCCTCGATCTCGCTTGAAAGTTCAGGCAGAACATAGTCTTCCCCATACTTGTTCTTGAGGGCTGTCTCAAGGAGAAGATCAGTTACGGCAGCGTTTTTCGGAAGGAAGCTTCCGTGTGAATATGTGCAGAAGCAGTTCTTGTATCTTGCACCCTCAAAGCCGTCCTCACCGTTGTTTCCGGCACCTTTGATGACTTTCATGAACGGCTGTACCGAAGGTCCGAGATGAGTTCTTCCGCTGTGGTTTTCAAAGCCTGCCACCTTTACGGTCTTTCCGGAAGGCAGCTCGATCTCGTAGATCGTATCCTGGATAAATCTTTCCTTCTTGCCTTCGGTATAGATATCGATCGCGCCCAGGCACTCCAGCTTGTTGCCGTTATGCTCCAGGTAGTATTTTCCCAGCATCTGATAACCGCCGCAGATACAGAGGAACACCTTGCCGTCCTCGATCATGGACTTGATGGTCGGACCTTTGACGTGTACCAGGTCATCTTTGAGGATATTCTGCTCGTTATCCTGACCGCCTCCGAGGAAAGCTATATCCACTTCGGAAGGGTTCAGTTCGTCTCCTATGGAGATCTCTTTTATCTCAACATCGATCCCGCGCCTTACCGCTCTGGTATAAAGCGCCAGGACGTTTCCTCTGTCTCCGTAGAGGTTCAGAAGATCCGGGTAGAAATGTCCGATCGTTAACTTAATCTCGCTCATATCTTCCCTCACTTCCAGAAATCCTTTATTCCCAGCTCACTTACGAGCCTGCCGCGAAGATCCAGCATTGCCGTGTAGTTCGGCAGAACATAGACGCATCCGCCCTCTTCACATTCCTCGACGGCTTTTTTGAGAAGTTTAACTGCATCACTCATCGGTGCAGATTCAAGGTCCTTTTTGTCCTTGCCGCTGTAGTTAACTCTAAGGAGCATGTCGCCGTAGCGTTCGCCTGACACATATATCTTCTTCGGAAGCATGTCGACCTTGCTCTCGAAGTCCACGTCCCAGATCCATGAAACGTCCTTGCCGTCAGCGATGTTGCTGTTAAGAAGGAACATCAGGGACTTCGCGTCGTGTGCCTCCGATACGAATGACAATGATCTGTCGAGTCCTGCCGGATTTTTGACAAGGAGGATGCAGAGTTTCTTTCCTCCCGGAAGGTCGATCTTCTCCATCCTTCCGAAAGCGGCCTTTACCTCGGAAGAGGCTTTGCAGGCCTTCTTGAACGGCTCTTCCCTGCCCTCGAGTTTTAACATCTCGGTCACCGCAGACACTGCGGCGCAGGTGTTGTAGAGATTGTGCATACCCGGGATCTTAAGAGACAGTTCTTCTTTCTCTTCACCCTTTTTTATCTCGAAAACATACCCTTCATCGGAAGGACTGTTCTTTAAGTCATAGATAACTTCATAAGTTGTGGACGGACTTTTAAAGCCACAGGACGGACAGTAGAAATCGCCCAGGTGGCTAAAGCTTCTGGAATTATATTCGTACTTTACTTTGCATTCCGGACAGTAGACGGCGTCGCTGGAAGCCTTGAGTACGCCTTTTCGAGAAGGATAGGTCTTATTGTTATAGGTCATGGACTCCTTGCTCATGCCGAAGAACAAGCTTCGGTCTTCCCTGCCCTTACCGAGAGCCGCGACCAGCGAATCATCGCTGTTTAAGATGAGCTTGGCAGATGTCTTATCAATACCTGAAGCTATGAGATCTCTTGTATGAGTAAGTTCGCCGTACCTGTCCAGCTGATCTCTGAAAAGGTTGGTAACTACTGATATCTTCGGCTTAAGCGAGCCCGCGATCTTGGCGAAAGCCGCCTCATCGGTCTCGAGCACGTAAATAGTCTTCTTGTCTGTCTTCGGCTTCTCGCAGATAAGAGTTGTCGCGATGCCTGACGCGAGATTAGCACCTGAGATATTATTGATGACTTCGTAATCGCCCAAAGACGCGATCATCTCAGAGATCATGTGGGATGTTGTGGTCTTGCCGTTGGTACCGGTGACCGTGATTATAAACTTGCCTTCTGCCGCCTTTTTGATGGCGTCAGGATCGAACTTGAGGGCAGTCTTTCCGGGAAGTGTCGTTGCTCCCCTTCCCATCAGCCTTAAACCCAGTTTCACGGTCTTTGCCGCGAGCTTTGAAATTCCGAATCTCATCTTATACTTAATCCTCGCCCTCCAGGATATGACCTATTACGAGGATCCTCTTGGTTCCTTCCCCGGTGTAGGTACAGCTTACCAGAGTGATCTGCTTGCCGGTACCGTCGTCACCGTCAACATAATCCTCCAGCTCGGAAGGATCGACGACTATCGTCTTATCAACTATATAGATATATTCCTTGCCGTCAAGCGTCGTGATCTTAACTGTATCTCCGATCTTAACGTCTATGAGCTTATTAAAGAACATTCCCTCCACACGCATGTGGTGACCCAAAAGGCAGCAGTTGCCGTCTTCGCCCGGGAGCACCGATGACTGGTGGTGGCCGATACCGTAACGAAGATCGATGACAGTATCGTTATCGAAAACAACGAAATGACAGTCGATGGAATCGATGTCGATCATACCGAGGACCGTAAGAGTTACGTCGTCAGGCATCTCGGCAAGTGCCGCCTCGATCTCGGCCTTGATAGCCTCTGCGTCGGCGCCTTCAGCGTAGATGTCGTAATCTTCGCCGTTTACCTTGTTCGCATCCTTAGGAACGACGATCGTATACTCGGTAACATCAGGCCTTATGATGATCTCTTCGACCTTTTCCACCTGAGCCTCGACCTCTTTTTTGCGCATACGGTTCTTTATCGGGTCAATGAGAAGGAAGATGGCAGCCACAATTGCGAACAGCAAAGCCATTACAAGAAGAACATTACTGATGATCTTGTTCTTTTTTCTTCTTGCTTCCCTGTCGTATTTACGGCCGTTTTCGTCTACTCCGAAAAGTTTTGTACCTTTATAGTCCCCGTTCATCATTATCTCCGAAAAAATCCGATAAAAATGGAATTTGTAACATTATTATAATGCATTTCTGTGATATTATATGTTTACTTTTCACTTTTTTTGGAGGATGGGTTATGTCAATCTGGGATAATGCGCTTTCTATATTGGAATTAGATTCCCGAATCAACAAGGTAGTATTGGACAGCATCCTCAAAAAGATAAAGACAGTCAAAGAAGATGACGGCTTCATCGTTCTATCCTGCCGCGACGAATACTCCATGAGCATCGCCAAGGAAAAGACCATGACCAATTATATCGAAGGCGCCATCAGGACCGTTACCGATAAGCCTTACAAAGTAAGCTTCGTTATCGAAGGCGACGAGAAAGCTCTCACGACTTCAACTATCGCCGAGCGTAAGGTCCAGGAAAAGACTAAGATAACCAACGTTTCTTCACAGACAAACCTAAGTGATCTTTATACATTCGAAAACTTCGTCGTAGGTAACTGTAACCGCTTCGCACAGGCTGCCAGCGTCAGAGTTGCCGATAAGCCGGGTCAGACACAGTATAATCCACTGTATCTCTGGGGTAACTCAGGCCTTGGAAAGACTCACCTTATGCAGGCCATAGGTAACAGGATCGTTCAGAACTATCCTAATAAGAGAGTTATCTACACTACCTGTGAGAATTTTACCAACGAATATATCTCAACGATCAAGAGCAAGGATTACGATTCATTCAGAAATCTCTACAGAAACGTAGATGTTCTTATGATCGACGATATCCAGTTCCTTATCGGAAAAGAAGGTGTTCAGGAAGAGTTCTTCAACACTTTCGAGAGCCTTATCAATTCCGGCAAGCAGATCGTAATCACATCGGATAAAGCACCAAATAACCTGGTATCACTTGATGAGCGTCTTACTTCACGTTTCCAGAACGGATACACGATGGACGTTCAGCCGCCGGACTTTGAGACACGTAAGGCTATCCTTCTTTCTAAACTTGAGAAAGATTCCATCCAGGTATCTGATGAAGTCCTTAATTATATCTGCGAAAACGCTACCAGCAACATCCGTCAGATCAACGGAGCATGCAATATCCTCGCATCATTCTTTGCTCTTTCAAATGAAGTCGTACAGCTCTCACAGGTTGAGTCGATGCTTCATAATTTCATCTCGCCTAAAAAGGCTCAGCAGGCTACTCCTGAGCTTATCATGTCCGTTGTCTCACAGTACTACGGCATCAGTGTGGATAAGATGAAGTCAAAGGTAAGGAGCAAGGAAGTCTTAACTGCAAGAAGCGTTGCAATGTATATGTTAAGAGAACTTCTTGATATGCAGCTTAACAAGATCGGTCAGTTCTTCGGCGGAAGAGATCATTCCACCGTTATCAATTCATTCAATAAAGTAAGTAATGATGACGATCTTTTGAGAGATGTTGAAGAGATAAAGAAAAGTCTCGGTCTTGAAGGTTATCAACTTTAAGTGTTGATAAGTTGATAATAACTTGTGATATGCATGTTGATAAGATGTGGATATTTAACACTGTTAAAAACCCCGTTTTTATCAACATGAAAGATCCGGGTTTTCCACACGTTTTCGAGAGGCCATAATGACTATACCTCTAGGTTTATACGTGTTATCAACATTATCGTCACCCATAATAGAAATACTAATAGAAAATTTATATTGATACAAAAAAGAATTCATTTTCGAGCCTTAATAAAGTATAATATTACGGTAAAGTTATTATATGAAAGGCGGATAAAGTTAAGATGAAGTTTAATTGCAGCAAGAACAGTCTTGATTCAGCTATTTCAATAGTTCAAAAGGCTGTTAAGACGAATACCACAGTTCCGATCCTTGACGGTATTCTCATTCAGGCTGAAGGATCTTCCGTTAAGCTCACAGGTTATGACCTGGAGACAGGTATTGAAGCAGATGTTGATTCCGATGTTTCCGCAGACGGATCGGTTGTAGTTAATTCAAAGATCTTCGGTGAGATCGTAAGAAAGCTTCCTGAGGATATGGTTACCATCAAGACTGATGATAATTTCCAGCTGTCCATCGAGAGCGGATCCACCGTATTTAATATCAGAGGAAAGTCAGCTGAAAGTTATCCTAAGATCCCTGTTATCGGCAACAATAACAAGATCATACTTCCGCAGGCAATGCTCAAAAAGATGATAAGCAAGACTATCTTCGCAGTATCAAAGGATGATACGAGACAATCACTTACAGGATGCTATATCGAGAGCAACGGAAGAGATATCACGATGGTTGCTATCGACGGTTTCAGAATGGCTCTCCGTAAGACATATGCAGGCGAAGAGTTTCCTACTATGAATTACATTATTCCGGGTAAGGCATTGAATGAAGCAGCTAAGATCTTTGACGATAAGACAGAGGATGAGGAAGTTATCATCTATTCTTCCGAGAATCACCTCCTCTTTGATATCGGTCACGTAAGGATCGTCAGCAGACTCATTAAGGGTCCGTTTGTTGCTTATAATTCCATCATCCAGAAGAATCCTAAGTCAGTCATGACAATAAGCAAGAAGGCTTTGCTCGATGCTGTTGAGCGTGCTTCCCTTATCATCCTTAACGACGAGAGAAGATGTCCTGTTCAGCTTTACATGAACGAGAGCGGAACAGTTCTTACAGTTGCGGCAAATACTGATTGCGGTACTTTGAGAGAAGATGTTGAGTCCAATCTCACAGGTGAGAAGATCGATATAGACTTTAACGCACGCTATATCATTGATGCTCTTAAGAACATCGATGAGGAGAACATCAAGATCGAGTTCAACGGCGGTAACGGTCCTTGTATCATCACTCCTGTGGAAGGCGATGACTTCGTATATCTGATCCTTCCTATCAGAAGATGATAATAAGATCCATACATCTTAAAAACTTCAGAAATTACAGAAGGCTTGACCTGGACGTCGGGCCTTCTGTTAATATTATTTACGGTTTTAACGCTCAGGGTAAGACCAATATCATCGAGGCAATAAATGTCTGTTCGTGTCTTTCTTCACATAGGACCCCTAAGGACAGGGATCTTATAACTTTCAAGGAGAACGAGTATGAGATCAAGATTGACTTATTGGACCCTGAAGATAACTATAAGACCGATCTTTCAGTTTCATATTTGACTGAAAAATCCGAAGAAAACAGTTCTTCTGCTCCGAAAAGGGTCCTGAAACAGGATTCCATGCAGATTTCCAAGATAGCTTCATATCTAGGCATTTGTAACACTGTTATCTTCGCTCCTGAAGACTTAAATCTCATAAAAGGAGCTCCTTCGGTACGTAGAAAATTCTTAAATCTCATCATAAGCAAGACATCACCTACGTATTTTGATCTATTGAACAAATATAATCGTCTCATCGGACAGAAAAATGCCAGTTTAAAGTCCTTCAGAGGCGGTCCGGCAAATGATGATACAATGGATTTCTGGGATTATCCTCTGGCTGATATCTCTTCTGAGATCATCCTTTACCGCTACAGGTATTCCCTGCTCCTAAATAAGTTCTCATCAAGGCACCATCTGGATATTTCCGAGGAAAAAGAGAACCTCAAGATAAGCTATTCAACGATACAAGGCTCTATAGAGCTCATAAATGCGTTTCTCGAAGAAAATGCATTACTTGATGCGTTTATCAGTGGAAGCGCTGAGAGGGGCATTTACGCGCGAATTAAGGGCATACTGAGTGAACACCTCTACAGTAAGTTTAAAGGAATGCGTCAGAGCGACTCTGAGAAGGGAATTACGGGCATAGGGATCCACAAGGATGATCTGGAGATAACATTGAATGATATGTCCATGAAGATCTACTCATCCCAGGGACAGCAAAGATCTGCTGCATTATCTCTTAAACTGTCGGAACTTGATATCATACGCGATTTCTGCAGGTCTTCCCCTATCCTTCTTCTGGACGACGTATTCTCCGAACTGGACGCCAAGCGCCGTGTAAGCCTTATTTCCGGCATGGTAAACGCCCAGATATTCATTACCTGTACCGAACGTGAATATATCGAAAAAGAGCTCGGAACGCTCGTTGACGGCGCTTCCCTGCCCCGTTATTTCCACGTGGAGAACGGCACTGTAACACCCGAATAAAAAATTAATATTATAATAAGCATATTATGATATAATATTGTGGTATGCACGAGAAGTGTGCGCGGAGGTAATATCATGTATGTTCACTTGGGAGGAGATGTTTCCGTTATCGATTCGGATATAACGGCAATAATCAATCTCGAGACAAGTCTTCCGTCCGATGAGGATATGAACAACTTCATCAGGGCTGAGGAAGACGGAAACAGGCTTCAATATATTGAGGGAGATCTGCCGAAATCTCTGGTCCTTACGACCGATAAAACATATGTTTCCTCAATGTCTGTATCTGTCCTTTTAAAAAGACTTACATCTGTGGATCTTACTGAAAATACCTGAATTAACATTGTTACAAATGCCCTGTTATCAGTGGTTTTAATAGTTTTTGAGAGGAATGACGTAAAATGGACGAAAAAAATGAAAACCAGCCTATTAGCGGCGAAGTAGACCAGTATTTTCAGCCTGTAGAAGGCGGAGACGACGACGAACTTCGTAACCTGGCGGAGAACCCGAGAGCCCTCACCGAGGACTACAAGGAAGAGATGGATGACATCGCTGCAGCTTCCGCAGGTCAGGACGAATTCGACACATCAAACTCCAGCGACTATGACGAGAGCGACATCCAGGTCCTCGAGGGACTTGAAGCTGTTCGTAAGCGTCCTGGTATGTACATCGGTGACACAACACCTAGAGGTCTCCACCACTGCGTTTATGAGATCGTTGCCAATTCAGTTGACGAGGCTCTTGCTGGCCGTTGTGACACGATCTTTTTGACAGTTGAAAAAAACGGATCCGTTACAGTAAAAGATAACGGTTCAGGTATTCCTGTAGGAGAACACCCTAAGATGCACATCCCTACTGTTGAAGTTGTTCACACAGTACTTCATGCCGGCGGTAAATTCGGCGGCGGAGCATACAGCGTTTCCGGTGGTCTTCACGGAGTTGGTGCTTCCGTTGTTAACGCTCTTTCCGAGCGTATGAAGGTTCAGGTCCGCCGTGACGGAAATATCTACGAGATCGAATTTGAGCGCGGAAAGACTACAGTTCCGCTTCATATCGTAGGAAAATGCGATGTTTCCGACACAGGAACGACTACAAACTTCTTCCCTGACAGTCAGATCTTTGATGATATTACATTCGATTTTTCATCAATGATCTCTCGTTATCGTGA
This sequence comes from Clostridiales bacterium, assembly GCA_017649645.1. Lineage (GTDB taxonomy): Bacteria > Bacillota > Clostridia > Saccharofermentanales > Saccharofermentanaceae > Saccharofermentans. The sequence continues at coordinate 9,788 of JAGCGK010000175.1, forward strand.
GATGGCTTTCCTCAACAGAGAAGTAACCATTGAATTGTGCGATGACAGAGGAGAAACACCAAATAATGTTCATCTGCACTATGATGGCGGTATCATTTCCTTCGTTGAGTATCTGAACAGACATAAGGAAGCTCTTCATAATCCGCCGATCTATATGGCTACCCGTTCAGGAGATTGCTTTGTAGAGATAGCTTTGCAGTATAACGATTCTTATCAGGAAAACGTATACAGCTATGCAAATAACATCGCTACGGTCGAAGGCGGTACGCACCTTACGGGCTTTAGAGCCGCAATGACCCGTGTAGTTAATAACTACGCCAGAAAGTACAAATTCCTTAAAGATAACGATGCTAAACTTCAGCCTGAAGATACAAGAGAAGGTCTTTCAGCTATTATCTCTGTTAAGCTTCCTGAGCCTCAGTTCGAAGGTCAGACAAAGTCCAAACTCGGTAATGCAGAGATCAGATCTCTTGTTGAGAATGCCGTAGCTGATAAGTTTATGATCTTCCTCGAAGAGAATCCGGATATCTCCAAGATAATCATGGATAAATGTCTCTCAGCTTCCAGAGCACGTGATGCAGCTAAGAAAGCTCGTGAGATGACAAGAAGAAAGAACGTACTTGAGGGTAACTCACTTCCCGGTAAGCTTGCAGACTGTCAGTCTTCTGAAGCTGAGTTCTGTGAGATCTTTATCGTTGAGGGTGACTCCGCTGGCGGATCCGCAAAGCAGGGCAGAGAGCGTAAATATCAGGCTATTCTCCCACTTTGGGGTAAGATGCTCAACGTAGAGAAGGCTCGTATCGATAAGGTATTCAGTAATGAAAAGCTTCAGCCGGTAGTTATGGCTCTCGGCGCAGGTATCGGTGATGATTTTGATGAGAGCAAACTCCGTTATCACAAAGTTATCATCATGGCCGATGCCGATGTCGACGGATCACATATCAGAACGCTTCTTTTGACATTCTTCTTCAGATATCTCCGTCCGCTCGTAGATAACGGATATGTTTATATCGCTTGTCCGCCACTCTACAAAGTATATAAGGGTGAAGAAGCTTACTACGCTTACGAAGATTCTGAGATCGAGGCTATTAAAGAGCAGACAGGATGGACAAATCCTTCTATCCAGCGTTACAAAGGTCTTGGTGAGATGAGTTCTGAACAGCTCTGGGATACAACAATGAATCCTTCAACCAGAAAGCTTAAGAGAGTAACTCTCGAAGATGCACAGGCTGCTGACGAGACATTTACACTTCTCATGGGCGATCAGGTTGAACCACGTAAGATGTTTATCCAGGAGAACGCTAAGCACGCTAATATTGATAACTGATATTCAGTAAACGTTTATAATGAAGAAGGACCCTCGTACGATGTGCGGGGGTTTTTCTTATTGTTCCACGTGGAACAATTGAATGAAAAGATGACAATTGGACCAAAATGTTCCACGTGGAACAATTCATATCTGTAAAGATAATGAAATATAATATGTGAATTAGAATGATATAGTATTATTATGATTTAAATAATAAAGGGGATAATATATGACTCACATCATTTCTATCGTTAATCAGAAGGGTGGAGTCGGTAAAACGACTACTGCCGTCAATTTGTGTGCCTTCCTGGGTAAAAAACGTAAGAAAGTGCTCATGATCGACTTGGATCCTCAGGGAAATGCTACAAGCGGTCTCGGAATCGACAAAGGTAATCTCGAGAATACGATCTACGACGTATTGGTAAATGAAGTACCAATGTCTGAAGTAGCATGTGAATCTGCAGCTAAGAATGTAGATATCTGTCCGACCAACATCAATCTTGCCGGTGCAGAGGTTGAATTGGTATCTGCTATGTCCAGAGAACAGATCCTGAAGAATGCCATAGCGGAAGTGGAAGAAAACTACGATTACATTATCATCGATTGTCCTCCTTCATTGGGTCTTCTTACTATAAATGCACTTACTGCAGCTAATGGTGTTATCGTTCCTATCCAGGGCGAATATTATGCTCTCGAAGGTCTTACCCAGCTTATCGATACCATCAATATAGTTAAGAAGAAACTTAATCCGAAGATAGGAATCCTGGGTGTTGTACTTACTATGTTTGACAGACGTACACAACTCACCAGACAGGTAAAAGATGAGGTAGATAAGTACTTCGGAGATAAGGTTTTTAAGACCTTCATCCCACGTAACGTAAGACTTGCCGAAGCGCCTAGCCACGGGCTTCCGATCTGTGAGTATGACGATAAGTCGAAGGGTGCAAAAGCATACGAAGCTTTAACAAAAGAAGTTATCAGCAGGACGAAATAATATATAGACGGTCATCTATATGAAAGGAGTATGACATGGCAGCAAACAAGGGACTTGGTAAAGGCTTAGGAGCTCTTCTTTCATCAGAAGGAATTCCTGAGAGCACAAAGGATTCAGTCGTAGAACTTAAGATAAACGATATATCACCAAACGAGGGTCAGCCGCGTAAAGTCTTCAACGAGGAAATGCTCAATGAACTGGCAGCTTCCATCAAGGAAAACGGCGTCATCCAGCCGATCATCGTTCAGAAGAAGGGAACAGGCTACAGGATCGTAGCAGGTGAGAGAAGGTGGCGTGCATCAAGGCTTGCAGGACTTAAAGTGATCCCTGCTATCGTAAGGGAACTTACGGACCTTCAGACCATGGAACAGGCTCTTATCGAAAACATTCAGCGTGAAGACTTAAATCCGATCGAAGAAGCATACGCCATGCATAACCTTCTTAAGGCACATAAGATGTCTCAGGAGCAGCTCGCGAAAAAGCTCGGTAAACCAAGAGCAACCATCGCCAATATGATCAGACTTATCAACATCGATGAGGCTCTTCAGGATTACGTTGCAAACGGTGAATTAAGCGTAGGTCACGCAAAGGTTTTGCTCGGTCTTAAATCAGGCGAAGAACAGCGTAAGATCGCTGACGTTATCATGACTAAGGATCTTAACGTAAGGCAGACAGAAGACTACATTAGAAGACTTACGGAAGACAAGACATCCACACCTAAAAAGGTACAGATGAACGAAGGTCTCAAGCTCTCCACAAAAGAGACAGAGACAAGACTTAAGAAGGTTCTCGGATCTAAGGTTAAGATCAAGCTTTCAGACGTTACGACAGGTAAGGGAAAACTTGTTATCGACTATAAAAACTACGAGGATCTCGACCGTCTTATTGGTCTTATCGAACAGTAAAAATATCTGATGGGGATGTTCCACGAACATCCCCACTTTTTAATGCTATAATATACGGCAGGATAGGGAGGGATACTATGACTATTGAATCAAAAAAGATAAGTAAGGATTACATTGAAGAATTTCTTAACACGGGAGTATCTGTTGCCAAGATAAAAGCAGATCCCAAAAAGCCGATCGACAACTGGTTTTCGAGACTTACAATATGGATTACATTCGTAACTGTTTGGATCGTTGCTGTTCTGGGTGTGTTGGGATTTTTCGGATACTGTATAGTAACCAAGAGTGCACCTGTTACTTTCTACATTCTCGGTGCGGCTTTGTTGATCTTGTTCGGTATGTTGATCATTCTGCTCATGAAGAACGTAAAGCTTTTGAAGATGCTGAAGAGCAAGCGTAAAGAGTACATGACTTCAGAGCGCAATGTGGTCTACAAGATCAGCGAAGAGGAATTCATATATGAGGACATCGGAAAGCAGAAGATATCATTCGCATGGCCGGAAGTTGATTTCATTCTTATTCGCGAAAAAGGAAGCTACGTCATTCCGAAGGATACGTCAAAGATGGCTTTCATCGGTGTACCGAACGAGAACGGAAAAACACTTAAAGATTATCTTGTGGAACAGAAGATAAACGTAAAGATAATCAAGTCCAAATAACAACGCATCAAAATACGCGTTTAAATGCCTCTTATTTGCGTCAGAACATAAAAAACGACATGTGATATACTTCATGTTGTGAGAGCCTCAGAGGGCCAAATAGGAAAGGGATAAGGGAATATATATGAGCAAGAAGAAAAAAGTCCTGTTGATCGTCATCCCGATCATACTTATTGTCGTACTTGTTATCGCTCCATTGGGAATAAGCTACGGTCTTTACCAGTCCGTTTTCGGATTGAGATACACATCTAATCCGGACCAGATCAGAAAGCTCGAATACTTTTCGGGCCTTCAAAGAGACAGATACGAGATCAAGTCAAATGACGGCCAGACCCTGGTAGGTTACAACTACTACTTTGAGGACAAGGAAGACATCAAGGGCGTCGTCATCTTCTCGCACGGTATCGGCGGCGGCGGACATAACTCCTACATGGATTTTCTTTATTCCCTGGCACAGCATGACTATTACGTTTTCGCGTATGATGCGACAGGAAATGACGAGAGCGAAGGCGATTCCGTAGAAGGCCTGCCGCAGGGCGTCATCGATCTTGATAATGTTATAACTTTTGTGGAACAGCAAGATGAGTTCAAGGATCTCCCGATCGGCCTCATGGGTCACAGCTGGGGCGGATACTGTATTGCCAGTGTCCTTAACGAGCATCCCGAAGTCGAGTGTGTCGTAAGCTTTGCAGGCTTTTCGAAGTCATCGGATCTTCTTGAAGCTCAGGGCAAAGAAATGGTCGGCCCTGTCATCTACGCGTTCCTGCCTTACATGAAGCTTATTGAACTCGTCAAGTTCGGTAGTTACGCTACTCAGACCGGCCTTGAAGGCTATGAGAAAACCAACGCCAAGGTCCTCATATTCCACGGAGGCAAGGACGGCACCGTCCCGAAGGATTACGGATACGATCTCTACTACGAGAAATTCGCCGACGATCCGAACTTCGAGTTCGTTTTCGAAGAGAATCTCGGACACAACAACATCCTTGGCGAAAGTAACATGGTCAAGGCCATCAATTTCTTCGAAGAGAACCTTAACTGATCTTTTATGTCATATCCGGCATGCTCGAAAACCCTTGGCACAAGGCAACTTCGAGCAGCCATATTGACATTCTCGTGTATTTTATTATAATAACAAGGCACAATTTAAGGAGCTGTATCGAAGTGGTCATAACGAGGCGGTCTTGAAAACCGTTTGTCCGCGAGGGCACGTGGGTTCGAATCCCACCGGCTCCGCCAGATCTCAGATTCCGAAACGCCTGATATATAAGGCTTTCGGAATTTTCTTTTCTTTAAAATACTGTTATTGACGACAGTTTTGACGACAATTACGAAGATTACAATTGTTCTCTATATGACATTATTTATGTATTTCTCCATATTCTCTGCTGACTTCATCTGCATCTTTCTGGATACGTGACCGTATATATCTAGCGTGAAACTAGCTGTAGCGTGTCCAAGATTGCTCTGAACAGTCTTTATATCATCTCCGCTCTCAATAGCTGCAACAGCATAGGAATGTCGAAGATCATGATATCTTACATCAGGTAATCCTATAGACCTGACTACTCTCTTGAAGGCCTTATAGATTGCATTTTGCTTAAGATGTTCACCAAGTTCATTTGTGAATACAAGATTCCATTCATTGTTCCACGCACTTCCGGCTTTGTCTGACATTTGCCTTTGCAGTTCCAACTGTCTTTCTAAAACCTTCATAACTGTTGGTGCAACGGTTACATATCGTGACTTGCTATTCTTGGTAGGTCCCAGACTATATTCTGGTCCGGTATGGTGCGTACTAGTAGTAAGCTGTTTGTTGATGAATAGAAGGTTATTGATAAAATCAACACAATCCCAAGTGAGAGCCAGTACTTCGCTTTCTCGTAAGCCACAGAATAGAGTAACAAAGAAGATGTTCTCAAACGGATGACCTTTTATAGCATCCAGAAATCTTATAATGTCATCGCTTTCGAGTGGAGTTATCTCTTTGTTCTCAACCTTGGGAAGAATACATCTGTTAGATGGATTAGATTTGATCAACCCGACTATTAGGGCTTGTTCTAGAGCCTTATGTAGAACACCGTGTACATTCTTGACGGTCTTTGCTGAAAGTTTCTTTTCTTCAGTAAGACTGTTATAGAATCTCTGTATTGATGTAACGGAAATATCTTTCAAATATCTGTTCCCAAGAGTCGGTATTATGTGATTCTTACAAAGAGATTGATACGTCTCAAAAGTGTAATGCTTAACGGATTGTTTTGCGTATTCATTAAGCCAGATAATAAGCCAATCCTTAAGTTTCATCTTCTTAGGTTCCACATATGTTCCGTCATCGATTTCGGCAGTAATCTCAGTAAGTTTCTTTCTGACTTCTTCCTGAGCCTTTCCGTAAACAGATTTACGTATGTATTTACCGCTGCCATCACTGGCTGCGATGGAATACTTTCCTTCCCATCGACCGTCATCTCGCTTATAGATGGTTCCGCTTCCGTTTGCATTTCTTTTCATTTTGGGCATTAATTCCTCCTTTCTTTCAGACTGTTAGTTAAGTGTGGTCAGTCCACTTATTCTCTTAAGTAATTGTTGAAGAACCACTGTTCCAGTTCATCGTAAGAGATGTCTCCATTGATGCACTTATCACGCATCTGACGAGCTGTCTCGCTCCATGCAGTGAAGTGTTCGTCTGTAATCTGCCCCTTCGACTTTCTTGCGAAGGTCGCTTTGTAGTTCCTCTGATAGAGAGCGTGAGTCTCATTACTGTATAAACCTCTTACGTGTGATCTGAGTCTTCCTACGTCTCTACATGTTCTACCGATATCCTTCATATAGTGAGCTGATTCAATGATCCTTGTACAACTCTTGTTCTTCGTATCTGTTTTGAACGCAAAGTATTTTCTGCAGTTAGCGCAACAGTAGAAGTGGTAGTTAAGGATATATCTATTTAGAAAGTAAGCTATCAGGTCATCAAATGTATCCGGTATAAATGCTTCTGTAATTTGTGTATCGATGACCAGTAGAGTTGTGTATCCTGAATATGATATAGGTGGAATACGTGTAATATCAATTTGGGTTAATGCTGCTTTAGGATCCGTATTCTTGTCATAGAGCATAACATCTTCTGCAAAGACTGCAAGAGGTTTTTGGTATTTCTTGAGAGAAGATAGGATCTTGTCACTCTTCTTGAAGTTGTAGTTGATGCCATCCTTGATGCATCCGGATATTACTTCAATGAACAAGGGGAGAGCCAAGAGATTTTTCTCAAAAGCATATTCGTTTACTCTTCCGTAAAGAGCCTCACTGCTCATAAAGAAGATGGAATTTATCAGTTTAGCTCTGTCTTCTTCGTGATCCAGAGATCTGATCCATTCTCTTAAGTTAACATATACCTTCTCTATGGAGTCATATACTTTGTCAGATGTAGGGATGCCGGGAATAGGTTCTACAGCTCCGATAAGGTCTCCAACCGAAGTTCCGATATCGCAACTGTAGATCTTAAAGCATTTTGTATAGTCTCCTTCATCATCCTTACAGGTGATAAAGAAGTATTCCTTATCTCCGTCGATAGACACACCAACCTTAGGATCAGCTCCTATCTGATCCATAGATTCTATAAATGTTAACTTGCCAAACTTTAATACCATATGTTAATCCTCACAGAATAGATTACTCATAAAATATCACTTGCAATCAATCGAGTCAAGTGATAACATACAATTGTTCTATTATCTTTATTAAACAAATACATTATGGAAGGAGGGCAGACAATATGGATGATAGCAGAACCATTACAGTTCCCAAGGTTATGAATGCCAGTCAGGTAGCTGAATATCTCGGTATTTCAAAACAGGGAGCGTATAATCTCATGAACTCGGCATCCTTTCCTACGTTAAGAGTAGGCAAGAGGCTTCTGGTATCAACAGACAGGTTTCTAGAATGGATCGGGGAACATTCAGACAATAACAAGATCAAAGTCTGAAAATTAAAGATACATTGGCTTGAGAGTTAGAAAGGTCAAGAATTATGTTTAGTGCCAAAGTATTTACTTAGGTGACGGTGTGGAAGAAAAACACATCGTCACTTTTTTATATGGAAAAAGAACTGAGAAAAATAGTCATTCTGGTGTGCATTTGGTTAAAGGCAAGCATCGCATTTGTACACACAAATACAATTTAACGGGCAGTATCCCGAACCCACTTTTTTAGAACAAAAATAGGTTAGTCGACTGTATGTACCTATGAAGATGCCTGATAGATAAGGCTTTGAAGGTACTTTAGGTATAGAAGTCGAGTAACCCCAATAATTTGTACCTATTACTCTACCTAGTTCATAATCCTGAAAACTACTGATAACACGGCTCTGCCGGGTTTTGTAAATCGGTTGGAGACAAGATTTGTCGACAACCCTTTATCCTGCTTTCAATTATGCATAGGTAATTCTATACTGTTTCTAAGGAAGTTCAGATAGTTAGTAGAGTTTTTTACATCTGTAAAAAGTCAAAACATAATGATTATTTACAAAAAAGCCACAATT
>JAGCGK010000176.1 GCA_017649645.1 Clostridiales bacterium
CCTATGTCGAGAACTTTTTTATCAGCAGAAGGCGGACACAGTTCTATTAATTCTTCAAGGAAATCCCCCGGTTCCAGCCCCCAGTAATAAGTATCCCCTTCATACCATTTCTCGTAATTTGTTCTTATGCTCATTTTTATACCTCACAGACTTGAAAACTGTTTATTTTCCTATCTAAGATATCCCCTGTGTTATTTCGATATACAATCAGATCACAAATATAAGGCCGGCAAACATTGCCGCTCCACACCAGTTCCCCATGCCGCCGATGTGAAAAGGAAAGGTTATGATAAACAAAGGCACGATATTAAAAATACATGCCCATCGGGGAATATCTGTTACTCCTGTTATCACAGCGATAAAAAGTGCAATTCCAAATACTGCCCAGCCAAGATAACACCCGATCATCGTTATGGATGTATCTTTAAAGAGTTTTATTACAGCGTTGAACGCGTCCTCAGTTCTTCCCATACGGACATAAAGCCATTCAGCAACACCGCAAAGGATATGATGCGCTGTTCCGATGATCAAAAACAACGCTGCGGAAATCAGTAATATCACAGCATATATATCTGAGAATCCCTTCATCCACAAAAAGACCCCGTAGTACCCAAAAGAACACATAAACAGTGCCAGGCACCCAATAAGCATTGATAATAACGGGTTTCTTAGTGGCATCTTCTCGAAAGTATCCGCCATCAGTTTGCTGTCAGATAATTGCTTTGCCCCAAATTTTTTCCCGCCGGGGACATACGTCAGCAGACAATCACAACATCCGCAAAGCAAATGTCCAACAACTGCAATTAATAACAATATCTTTATAATACTCATAATTATTCTAAATGCTCTCAATCAGTTTTTTTCATTATCATATAATCGGACGCTTCAATGAACTCATAGTATATGGTTTTGTCTTCGCCGGGCATGACATATACAACGTAGACACGCCATTCAATCTCATCGGCCATGAAGTATGCTTCGCTCTCGCTTACATCCACAGGTTCAAGCGCTTTCGAATCATATAAGGCTTCTCCCGTCCAGGCATAAGATTCACCGTCGATTGCAAGCGTAACGGTCTTTCCCTCGAAGTAACTCAGTCTCTTGATCCTGGCTGCATTTGTTTCGCACACGATATATCCGAAGCCTGCGAAAACCAAATAGAATAAGATAAATCCTATTCCAAGAATGAATGTGAACTTTTTCTTTATAAGCCGGATCATTACGGCTATAAGAACAATCCCAAGTACGGCAAACAAAAAGTACGGCACGAATTTTTTCGAGAACTGAACAGCCTTGAGCGTGCCCATGATACTCACTATGACTCCAACTGCAAGGATCGTGCTATCGATGATGACCAGTGCTATTTTCATCACAGAATCTTCTTTATAACACCTGTTTTTTTGAGCACTTATCACTGCAAATATCAGACTTATCAAGCTGGCAACTATACAGAATGATAAATTCCTGAATCCAACATCCTTATATTTGGTTACGATGAAGTAAGCTGAGCTGAAGATCAGGAACGTATCTTCAGCCATGATCAACAGCGATGTAATAAACAATAGCCGGCCATTGCTAAAACGAGCTGATTTTTTGTAGCTTACTATATTAAGGATTAACCCAACTATATTCGATAAAAAGATAGTCCTTGTCAAAAAGGCGCAGATTCTGTAAGAAGTATATTCATACTTCAGCCAGCCAAACGTAAAGGATAAAAGCCCATGGACAAACACCAGAAGCAGCTCTCCAAACCCCAGGACAGCAGTCAAAGATGATATCAGCAATGATATATTGTTGAGCCGGAAACAACTCCTGTATATTTTTCCGTTTTTCTCATTCTGCGCAGCAATATTTTGCCGATTTTCAGATGTATATTCCAATTAATTCTCCTAATATGATATTGAACTCCATTTAACGATAAACCTATCTTTTTTGCAACCTCTCTTACAGAAACCTTAGGATTGTCACGTAACAACTCCCTTTTTTCAGAATAATACTGCAATTAAGGAAACATTCATCAGACGCGCCCATCCATTCGAATTACAGCTTTGCCGCAATTCTTCCCTATGGTTACCAGCCGAGATCCAGGAGCCAGTTGTTAAGTCTGCGTTCCCTGTCTTTATCGGGTATATCCGCGCCGTTTATGTACTCACCCCTGATGTTGCCGTCAACGATATAGAGGACTCTCGTGCATCTTGATGCAACCTTCGCATCGTGAGTGACCATCATAATGGTAGTTCCCTCGCTGTTGAGCTTAACAAGTTCATCCATTACCTCGTTGGATGATGTTCTGTTCAATGCTCCCGTGGGCTCGTCAGCGAAAAGTATTTTCGGCGAATTAATCATTGAACGGCATATACATGCTCTCTGGAGCTGGCCGCCTGACACTTCGTTAATATCGTTATCAGCAACCTCTATGATACCGAGTTTGCGCATCAGGTCTTCACCTTTCTTAATCTTATCTTCTCTGCTGCCACCCTTCTTACTCTCGATCGCCGGGAACAGGATGTTATCCAGGATCGTAAGATTCTTCATCATGTACATCTGCTGAAAGATGAATCCCATCTTATCAAGACGTGTTTCCGCGAGATCAGAACTCTTCATCTTTGAGATGTCCTCACCGTCAAAAAGGACTGTACCGCTTGTAGGCTGGTCCATTCCGGAGATCGAATACAGAAGTGTTGATTTGCCCGAGCCGGAAGGTCCCATGATCGCAACCATCTCTCCTTCATTAACCTTAAGGTTTACATTCTTCAATACATTTATCTGTCTCTTATCAACAACATATGTCTTGCAAAGATCTTTTGTCTCAATTACCGCAGCCATTTATTTTTCCTCCGCTTATTCGATACTTGCCGTGTCACGGCTCACTATCTTCTTCGTATATAGTGATGTAATGAATGCTGTTACCACTGTTACTAACAGGACAGCTCCGGGATACATGACAAATCCCCTCAGGATGTCGTAGTTGTAATCTATGTCTGATGCTCCCATCATTCCGAAGATGGGGCTTATGCACAGGTCAGTCATTGGTATCGACAGTACTACTGCCAGCAGCATCGCAACCATCGCCACTATAAAGAACCTGTTGACATGCCACCTGATTACAGTGCTGTCCTTGAAACCCACAACTTTGGCGATCGCGATCTCACTCTTCTCATCTGAGATGAATGATCTCTCCATAAGGACCGTGATCAGAATAACCACAATGAGAACTATCAGGAGCAGCAGTTTTGATACCGTGTTCATTATCGGATATACCCTTACACAGTCAGCACAGAATTCAGATGCATTGAACACCTCATTATTACCGGTGAGTTCTCTGATCCTGGCAACTCTCTCATCGATCGTTTTCTGATCAGGATCATCCGTGAAGTTGAGCATAAACTGCGAAGGTGATGACAGATGAGTGAAATCCGTCGGTGCATCCTCATGTAAGAGAATGACTTTTCCGAGCTGGTTCATTGACTGGAAATATCCTGTGATAAGCAGATCTTCAGTCCTGTCGCCATAATCGATCCTGATCGTATCGCCGGGCTTCGCGCCGGTCAACTCAGTAAAGTGTTTTGTTATTGCAACCTCATTAGGATTGGAAGGCGCCTTGCCTTCTGCCATCCTGTGGTCGGATGCTTTAGTCCTCCAGTTCTGTTCAACAGCATATGAATACGTAGTGCCTTCAACTTCAATCTGATAAGTGTAGATCAGTCTGATGCGCGCAGTACAGGGCATGTCTTCTTTTGTAAATCTGTCAGAGAGTTCGTCCAGATATTCATCGAGTTCTTCTTCGCCGCCGGCGTGCATGAAAGATGTTGCTTTGTCAGTATCAGTAATAAACACATCAGCATCAGGTGCAAACAGATAAAGGAGTTTATCGCTGTTCATGGTGTTCGCGGTATTTACGATCATGAGCATCAGGAGCGTACAAAGAGAGAACGTAACTATGATCGTGACAAATCTCTTAGGGCTTGAGAGCATGTCATTAATAGCCATATACCACGAAGAACTGAACATGTTCTTAGCGATCCTTATGCCACCCTTCTTCTTAAATCTCTCTCCGGTCTGTCCGGATCTCACCGCATCGATCGGTGTGAGTTTCTTGATCCTGGATGTGCTTAAGTAAGCGAAAAGAATAACCAGAAGCGTTACACAGACAGAACCAATAATGTTCCAGACAATCCCTAATTCCGTTCCGAGAACCATATCCTGCGTCATGGAATCAAGAAGCATATCGCCAAAAGGAATGCTTATAAAGAAACCGATTACCGAACCTATGACTGCGATCACCGCATACTTGAACATATAGAGGCGCCGGATCTTTCTGCTCCTGATGCCAATAGCCTTCATGACTCCGATCTCTCTGTAGTCTTCCCCGATCGAGAAGTTTATCGAGAACCTCAATACCAGGAAAGAAACGATCATGAGACAGATGCTTAAGATAACCACGACGAACGCTATGATAAGATTCATAACATATCCCATCTTAAGAGAAGCCGTACGGTCAGAATACTCGATAGCATCAAGACCTGAAACGGCAGAACCGACTGCGACTGGATCTTCCGTATTGATGTAAAACAGTTCTCCGCAATGGTATTTCAAAACAGTCTCATCCTCAATGAACGGGGCAAAATCAGATTCATTTACAAGCAATCTCGGATTACCCATGAATTCCGAACCGAATACCGCATCTTTCAAAGTTCCTGTAACTGTAAGGGTTTCTGTCACATCACCTTGTGAGACCGTGATCTTATCACCAACTGCAAGGTTGTTTACTCTGAAAAAGTATCCGGAAACAATTACCGTGCCGGGTTCCACGGAAGTTATTGCATTATCATCCTTATCAAATAATGTGATCCCCAAACGTTCAACGGAATCAATCATTCCGATATTTGGAACTTCAAGTTTCCTTCCGTCTTCAGCCAGAACATCGCCCTTTGAGACATAAACTACTTCATCAATACTGTAACCGGATACTTCAGGAATCGCCTTTATGGTTTCCTCAAGTCTTCCGATCGCATACTCTCCCATGGTCACGACCTGATAGTCACCTAAACCGGCCTTCTCGAACATGTAGTCCGTACCGTTCATTACTACAACAAAATTATAGATACCGCTTGCGAAGAAAACGCTTGCGATGATCACGAAGAGGAACAGGACAATGTTCATCGTCTTGTTCCTCTTCAGATCCTTTTTTAAAATCCTTCCAAACATTTCTTAATCTGATCCCTTCGTCCGGTTTATGCCAAGATGATACCGGTCAAATTATTAAACAATCATTAAATGGCGAAAACGCCTGTATTTATTGCGTTTGCCTGATCAGATCCTGTCAAATGCTTAAAGATTTTCAGGCCATCTTCACGACGGCAATAACCTTAAATCCGTTATCAGCTGCTTCGGAATAAACATCACCGTCCATCTTCTGCATGAGGTTCTTACAGATATAAAGACCCAGTCCTGAACCGTTAATTCCTTCGGTATTCTTACCACGGTAGAAAGAATCAAAGATACTCTGCATATCCGTCTCGTCAGGAGCGATTCCCGTATTAAATACACTTATCAGTTTGCAGTCTTCCTCTTCATCGAAAGATATTCTTATAGACTGTCCGTCACCGTACTTGATAGCATTCTCCATGAAGTTCTGGATAACTTCCACGAGCCTGTCCGGGTCGCACTTAAGCAGGCAGTTGGAATGTTTTTCAACCTCAAATTCAGTATGAATAACAGAAAGTTTATCCCAATAGTATGCTTCGATCCTGTTCATGACATCATCCAGGTATACCTCACCGACATTAACCTTGAGGTCAAGGAAATCCTCTCTGGAGATCTTAGTTATCTCTCCTGCATATCTCTTGATCTCATCAGCGTTCTTAAGGATTCCGTTAAGGGCTCCCTCTTTCTTTTCTTCCGAATCGTAGATGCCTTCTTTTAGCGCTTTGGTGTAAAGTTCAATAGCCGACAGAGGTGTTTTTATATCGTGCGAGAGCGAGAGCACCAGCGTCTTCTTTTCTTTCTGGTATTCGAGCTCCTTGCGCTTTGAATCCTCCAGATTCTCCCGCAGCATATCCATACCCCACAAGAACCTGCCGAAATACCTGCTCTTCTCTTCCGTTAAGGGTCTGGTAAGATTACCCTTCGCCAGTTCCACGGTCATGTTCGTCATATTGTTGAACGGTTTTAAGACTTTCCTGTTAATGTAGATCAGGATGCACACTGTCAGGATGAACATAACGGCCAGGCAGAGATTCAGAACAAACACTATATTGGTGTTGTCATTGTTTTCGTAGCCTATCCTGTATAAGGTTCCGTCACATTCTGCAACAATATAGTCGTAATTAACGTATGAATCATCATACGGTTCTATCCTGATTATCGTCTCGTAATCGTTGATGTTTATGTCTTCAGCGTGTTCTTGCTCCATGCGCATGGCGACCTGCTTCGCCTCTATACGGTAGAGCATAATATCATGGTCAAGAAATCTGAAAACAAGGATATTGCATAATACGATCAGCAATATCTCCACGATCAATATCAGAATAACCGACTTGCTGAACCTACTCAAATCTGTAACCTACTCCCCATACAGTCAGAATGTGTGCCGGGGCCTTCGGATCACTCTCGATCTTCTCTCTGAGCCATTTGATGTGGACGTTAAGAGTCTGCATCTCAGACTCGGAATCACTGCCCCAGATCGAATTGAAGATGAACGATTTCTTGAGTGTGACACCCTTGTTGTCGATAAGGAGTTTTAACAGATCGAACTCCTTTGCGGTAACCTCAACCTTCTCACCCCGGATATACAAAGTTTTTGTTGCACAGTTCAGCTTCATTTCACCTTCAACGATCTCATCAATTAAGAACTTACGCTTGAAAATGCCCTTGATCTTGGCGATCAGAATATCGATGTCGTATGGCTTTTCGATATAATCGTCAGCACCGAGATCCAGACCTTTGAGTTTACTCTCTTTGTCTGTTTTCGCGCTGGCAATAAGAATATGTGTGTTGGATTCTTCACGGATCTTCGAACAGACAGTGAAGCCGTCGATCTCACCCGGGAGCATGATGTCCAGCACCATAAGCTTGGCTCCGTATTTCTCATAGAATTCAAGTGCCTTCTTACCTGAATCTGCAAGTGAAACCGTATAGTTCTCTTTTCTAAGGAAGTCACACAAAAGATTTCCGATTTCCACATTATCTTCGACTACTAAAATGTCGGGCATCGTTACCTCTCCCCCGGTCCGGATAACTAATTGTAGCATGTAAACCGTTCAAACGGACCTCATTTAATTGAGTTGCTGTAAGTGTGCCCTCACGATAAACTACGCCAAGCTAAATGAACGGAACCATATACACAGGGATGTCTTTAATTCTATCTTTATTTATTTCTACAAGTTCCATAAGTAGTCAGTTTCTGCTAGTCTTGTCAGATTTTATACTGATTATTATTTATACTGTGGGAATACTATCCACTACGACATTATAAGTATCGTCAGACGGAATCAATGTTCTATCCGGTCCCGACATCATTTTTTCTTTCTTTTCGAAAATACTGACCTTGCCAAAGAATAAATTCAATTCCTCAGAAATCATATAAGATCCATCATGTCCATAACCCCGGCCATCATGATAAGAGTTTGAAACAAAACGTGAGTACTCCCAAAACAAGGCTTTTATATGGTGGTCAGGAAGGTCTGCATAAGCTGTTTGCTCTGAATTCCATACAACTTTGTAAGGACATAAGAATGCTGTCAGCATAATGACAGCTATTATAACAATCAGCTTTACGCGTTTTATTGAAGTTTCCTCTGGTCTCACGGTATACAGCATCTGTACTCTGATTCCTTTTCTGGTTAGTATATCTTCCTGATGATTTCCCTGGCTAATGCGCCCTTTCTGTTATGGCTAATATAACATCCGGTTTATTTTGTTGTTGTCTCTTAACTTCCCTTCGCGAGGAGGTTCTCACACTGGTAATAGATTTCCATGATGTAATCTTCAGTATATAATTCACCCCAGTAGGATCTGACATAGCTGCCGTTCAATACAACGATGAATTTAAAATCCTTGCTGTAGAAGAATGTGCAGCGGGTATCCTTATCCAATTCGCCGCCATCCAAATATTCGTGACTGACCAGAAACAGAGGATTGCCTTCGTATTCGTATTCCCATGGGATATCACAGGATCTGAACACCTGGACATCGGGACAGCCGAAATGTCCTACTCCCCACTGATCGATAGTTGCATTATCGGGATCAAATCCCATCGCTGTTGCTATGTCCTGTGTAAACTTCAGGAACTCCTCTTCGGTACTCTCTTCGTATCTGACCTCCGTGGGAAGAAGACTCCACAGAGGCTCATTGCAATAGTATGTTTTTGGGGATTTGTCGTTGTTTACAGTAGGTGTGACCTTAACAGTTGTTTCTGTAGTCGTAGGTGTTTCTGGTGTATTTGCCTTAACAACAAGGGCCACCCACGCGATAAAAGGTATGCCAAAGAGAACAAAAGCTCCTATGCAGGCAGCAATAACTATAGCGGTGATGTCTTTCTTCTTCATAACACAATCCCTCTACAATTGTTATCAGATACCCTATATACAGTTAAAAATTGGAATTTGTTGCGACACCACATTTTAGATGTGTTTAGTTCATTTTGCTGTTTATTATCTATACTGAGAATTTCCTTTCAGATACGAGGATTATAACATGCGTTTAATTGTATTTATAAAGGTCAGGAGCGCCGGCTTCATCGCAGCTGCATCTCCTGTTAAATCACAGCCTATTCACAGCGGCGCGAAGATCATCGCGCTCCACAAAAAAGCTTCATAAATTCTCCCTACCAGAATATTCAAAAAACCGAACCGAAAGCGTCTGCCGATTTCCGTGGCAGGCGCTTTTGGGTAG
>JAGCGK010000177.1 GCA_017649645.1 Clostridiales bacterium
GGACCTTCTAACTGCGTAATTAAAAAGTTGGTGGGAACCCCATAGGACCTAATTATAATATAGGGCCGTTCAAATTAATAGCCTGAAGTCAGGCTAAGAAGGGAAGTTTGAGCATGACATTCAGAGGATATCTCGTGAAGATCAATGCAGCGATGCGAAAAGCTGACATATACGAGAACTACTTTGATGAGGTCGTTAAAACTCTGGCTCATGTACTTTCCGAGCGTGATCGAATATATGATCAATATATCAAAGAGGGAGCTCAGCCGATCGTTGATGTCGTTACCGATCGAGGAGCTCAGCAGCGTAGGCCGAATCCATTACTTGATCAATGGAATAAGCTGAATCAAACTGCCCTGGCTTACTGGAAAGAGCTGGGCATGACTCCGGCAGGACTGAAGAAGCTCACTGATGAGAGCTCGGAGAAGCCTAAGATGAGCGAGCTGGATAAAGTCATGATGAACTTAGAGAAATAATGAGAAGAGGTCGATCACATGAAAGCTCAGAGCTACTATGAGCGAGCTCTGACTTATGCCCAGAATGTAACGTCCGGCAAAGTTAGAGCCGGAAACAATAAGAGAGAATGTCAACGATTCCTAGATGATCTCAAGCGAGATGATCTTGAGCTCCGGGAGAAGGATGCGAATTTCGTATGCGGATTCATTGAGCAGTTCTTCGTTCATCAAAAAGGCGAGGATCTCGAAGGGCATTCATTGAAGAATAAGCCTCTGCTCCTGCAGGACTGGCAGATCTTCATAGTATTTAATCTCCTGGGATGGTTTAAGCCCGGGACCAACGAACGAAGATACAAGGAAGCTTTCATCTTCGTTCCTAGAAAATCGGGAAAGTCTCTTTTCGTCGCTGCCTTATCGCTGGCTCTGGGATTCCTGGAGCGAAGGTCAGGATCTACGATCTATATAACTGCTGCAGCTCTGAAGCAGTCAGCTGAGACTTTCGATAAGATCATCTACACTCTCCGAGTTAAGGGAGTGATCGATGAATTCAGAGTGCGAGATAATAATGCTGAGCATTCTATCTCAAAAACATTCCTGGATGATAAGGGATTTCCAGTCGGCTCGATTCATATTGAGGCGATGGCAGCTAATCCTGATAGGCAGGATTCCTTCGGATGTAATATCTGTATTGCCGATGAGATCCATGCTTATAAGTCAGCTGCACAATACAACAGATTCAAAGAGGCGATGAAGGCCTACACGAATAAGTTAATGATCGGCATCACTACTGCCGGTGATAATGTTAACTCTTTCTGTTTTGGCCGTCTGCAGTATGCGGAAAAGATCCTCGATGGAATCGTGAAAGATGATACGCTCTTTTGTTTCGTATCTAAAGCAGAAAAGGATAATAACGGAGAAGTTGACTTCCTGGATCCGAAGCAGCATGAACTCGCGAATCCTTCTTATGGAGTAACGATAAGGCCTGAAGATCTGATCGCGGAAGCAGCTCAGGCTCAGAACGATCCTCAGCAGAGAAAGGACTTTCTCTCCAGATCGCTCAATATATATACAACAGCTCAGAAGGCTTATTTCGATCTTGAGAAGTTCCAGGCTTCTGATGCTCAGTACAATTTCACGCTCGAGCAGTTAGCGAAGCTTCCTATTTACTGGTATGGAGGAGCTGACTTATCGAAGATGCATGATCTGACAGCAGCTGCTCTGTTTGGTCATTGGAAAGAGAAGGATCTTGATATCATTATCACTCATGGATTCTTCCCGGTAACGGCAGCAGCTAAGAAGGCCGAAGAAGATCAGATTCCTCTCTTCGGATGGAAGGATGACGGATTGTTAACTCTTACGAATAGTCCGACAGTCAATGTCGATGATGTCGTTAAGTGGTTTATCGAGATGAGAAATCGCGGATTCAAGATCAAACAGATCGGTCATGATAGAAAGTTCGCGAGAGAGTATGTCATCCAGATGAAGAAGGCTGGATTCAATATCATTGATCAGCCTCAGTATTATTATGTGAAGTCGGAAGGCTTCAGGCATATAGAAAAAGCAGCTCTTGATCGGAAGCTGTACTACTTGCATTCAGAGGCTTATGAATACTGCCTCGCGAATGTCCGAGCGATTGAGAAGTCGGATGATATGATTCAGTTTGAGAAGATCGGTCGTCAATTGAGGATCGATCTTTTTGATGCGAGCGTTTTCGCTTGTGTCAGATATTTAAATGACTTGGAGAAGCCTGATCTAGTAAGTTCATGGTTTGGAGGATAACGATGGGAATCTTTGATTTCATTAGTAAGAGATCTGATGAAGAGGCTCAGGCTGCAGCTGCAGCTGTAACTGCTGCTAAAGAAGCTGAGCTCAATAAGAAAGTTAATCAGCTCCTGGAGATCATCCGCTCCGAAGGTATCTCCTGCGGAGGATATACTTCCCTCGATCATGATCCTACCATTATGACTGCCTGCGAGAAGATCGCTCAGATGATCGGACTCGTATCCTGGCATCTTATGGAGAATACGGATAACGGAGATCGCAGGATCAGGAATGAGCTCTCCAGGAAGATAGATATCAATCCTAATTCCTGGATGACTCGTCAAACTTTCTTCGAGGCTATCGCTATGAATCTCTTACTGTATGGAGATGGTAACTGTGTAGTTAGGCCTCATACAGAAAACGGATATCTTCGAGATCTCGAAGTCATTCCGGCAGACAGAGTATCTTTCATGCCTGATGAGGTTAACGGATACGGCTACTGGATCCTGATTGATGGCATCAGATACAATCCTCAAGATCTGCTTCACTTCCGATTAACTCCGGATAAGCAGTATCCCTGGAAGGGCAGAGGAATCCGCGTATCAATTAAAGAAGTCGCTGATAATTTGAAGCAGGCAGCATCGACAGAGAATGCTTTTCTCTCCCAGGAATGGAAGCCCTCGGTCATAGTTAAAGTTCAGGCGATGGGTGAGCAGTTCCAGGATCCTAATAAAAGAGCGAAGATCGCTGATGATTATCTTAAGACGAATCGAGCAGGAGAGCCCTGGATCATTCCGGCTGAGCAGATGGATATCACTACTCTCAAGCCCTTAACTCTTCAGGACTTAGCTATCTCGGATACAGTGAAGCTCAATAAGTCTACAGCAGCTGCTATCGTCGGAGTTCCTAATTTCATGGTAGGAATCGGAGAGTTTAAGAAAGATGAGTTCAATAACTTTATTGAAACAAGAGTCAGAACGATAGTCGAGAACATTCAGCAGACATTGACTGCAGGCCTTATCCAGTCTCCTAGATGGTATGTAAAAGGTAATATCTGGGCCCTTCTTGATTGGGATCTTTCGACTATTACTCAAGTATTTACTGCGATGGGAGATCGCGGATGGGTAACGGGTAATGAAGCTCGAGATAGGATCAACCTGGAGCCCAGGGAGGGACTCGATGAACTTAAAGTTCTTGAGAACTATATTCCTGCAGATATGTCGGGAAATCAGTCTAAGTTAACAGGAGGAAATGACAATGCCTAATTCGATATTTGATGAGCAGCCCGATCTGAGAGTATTACAGATCAGGTCAAGCGAGTTTACTACGAGGGACGACAGCAGAGAGCCTACGATCGAAGGTTACTTCGCTGTTTTTAATAGCGACTATGAGATTTTCGATGGAGCTTCCGAGAGCATCGCTCCGGGAGCTTTTGACAGTTCTCTATCCAACGATGTCAGAGCCCTGACTAATCATGATACGACTCTCGTTCTCGGTCGTACTAAAGCTAACACTTTAGAGATCAAGTCAGACTCTCGCGGTTTGTGGGGCCGTATCAGGATCAATCCGAACGATTCTGATGCTATGAACACTTACGAGAGAGTTAAGAGAGGCGATGTCGATCAGTGCTCTATTGGATTCTTGATCCGTTCTCAGGAAACCGACTTCCGCGATGACGGCTCTATCCATTGGACAATCACGGATGTAGAGCTTTTCGAAGTTTCAGTTTGCACATTCCCTGCATATGAGGAGACTTCCGTATCAGCCAGAAAGAAGGATGCAGCTGAAGTTCAGAAGCGACAGCTGGAAGCCTGGAAGCTGCAGATGCGTAGTCGAATCGAAAAAACAACTCAGGAGGAGATTGAAGATGTTAAGAGCATTGATGCTTCGAAAGAAGATTAATGAAGCTCAGAAATCTCTCGAGGAACTTAGGACTATCAAGGGCGACTTTGATACTAGATCCGAAGAGCTCAAGAAGAGAGAAGAAGAGCTCGCATCTGCTATCGATGAGGCTTCTACAGATGAGGAGAAGGCAGCAGTCGAGGAGGCTGTTTCCGGATTCGAAGCTGATAAGGCAGCTCTCGAGAATGAGCAGAGCGAGAACGATAAGAAGATCTCAGATCTTGAAGGCGAAGTCTCCGAGATGGAGAGAGAGCTCGAAGAGATCGAGCAGCAGCAGAGATCTAAGCCAGTGCAGGAGGCTCAGGCTGCTCCTGTAGCTGGAAACATTCAGCCTACAATTACAGAAAGGAAGTCAGATAAGATGTTTGTAACAAGATCTATCAAGAACATGAGCTTCGCAGAGAGAGCTGAGCTCGTAGCTCGCGAGGATGTTAAAAAGACTCTCGCAGAAGTAAGAACACTCATTAAGGAAAAGAGATCTGTCTCCGGTGCTGATCTTACGATCGGAGAGACGATCCTCGGCCTTATCCGTGAGAACGTAATGGAATACTCTAAGCTCTATGCTAGAGTTAATCGTCAGTACAGCTCCAGAGATGGAAGAATGATCGTTCAGGGTGTAGCTCCCGAGGCTATCTGGACAGAGTGCTGTGCTGCTATCAACGAGCTCGATATCACATTCGGTCAGGTTGAGCTTGACTGCTATAAGGTAGCTGGTTATTTCGCAGTTTGTAACGCTGCTATCGAAGATAGCGATATCGCTCTCGTAGATGCTCTTACAGTAGCTCTTATGCAGGCTCTCGGTAAGGCTATCGATAAGGCTATCGTTTATGGTACAGGAACTAAGATGCCTACTGGAGCTGTAACGGCTATCGCATCTACAGCTTCTCAGCTCGTTACTATCTCCGGTTCTGCTCATGATAAGGCTTTCTTCCAGGCTATCATCGCAGCTGCAGCTAAGGCAGAGAGTGATTATTCCAGAGGAGATAAGCTCTGGATCATGAACGAGAATACTTATGCTACATTGATGAGCGAGGCTGTAGCTCTTGACGGCTCCGGTGCTTATGTCGCTGCTATCAATGGCAGAATGCCTGCTATCGGTGGAGAGATCATCGTTCTCAACTTCGTACCCGATAACAATATCGTTATGGGTTACTTTGATCTCTATGTTCTTCTTGAGAAGCTCGGTATGACTATCGATACTTCCGAGCACGTTAAGTTCCTCGATGATCAGACAGTTCTTAGAGCTAAGGCTCGTATGGATGGTAAGCCTGCTATCGCGAAGGCTTTCGTAGCTATCGGTATCGGTGAGGCTCCTACTACAGAAGTGGAGTTCCCCGGAAACCCCTCTCAAGCTTGACTGTCGCTCCTGAGAGCCAGTCAAGCGAGCTTTTCGATCATCTAGTATCCTCTTTCCAGAATACTGATGTCGCAGTCTCAGGAAATTCTATCGTCGGAACTCTTAAGTTTGTAGAAGGTGGCCTTGCTTCCAGCGGTCCTCTTGCCGGAGATGGTCACTTCTTAGCTTTGAAGTTCTCGAATATTGATGCTGATGCTACTTCTGTTCTCGTAGGACTTGATCCTTCCCAGGGTACAGGCCTCGTAGAACTTATCAATGATCCTGATAAGAACGGAGTCTTTAAGATTCACGACAATAATCAGGTATTTAAGGTTGTACAGAAGTCCGCAACAGCTGAGAAAGTTCAGATCTTCTCTCTCGCTAATCTCGTACTTGAGGAAGCCCAGGGAGAAGGCTGATGAATCTATGAAATGAGGTTAATTCCGATGGCTAATACGATGCAGACTCTTAGAGACAGATTGAAGATCGATATCGGAATCATGAATTCTACGATTTATGATTCCAGATTAGATTCGATCCTGAATGCTGCTAAGGCTTCTGTCGAGCAGTGGATAGGAGAAGAGACAGATATCGATTCTGATATCGATTCGGAGCTTATCATCGATTATGCTCGCTGGCAGTGGCTGACTAGAAAGGATCCGACTGATATGTCAGAAGGCCTTAAATATCGCTTGAACTGCAGAGCATTCAATAAGAAGCTGGAGGATCCCTCATGACAGATGATTCCGTTAAGCTCATCGCTAGAACGATGACAGGGAAAGATTCCCGAATGAATCCGATCTATAAAGAGACAGTCTCTGAGACTTATGCAGTCTCGGAGCCTGTCTCCCGGTCGGAGTTCTTCGCAGCTGGTCAGATTGGCATCGATCCTCAGTATCTCCTGATCATCAATCCGGCAGAATACTCCGGAGAGAAGATCGCGGAATATAAAGGGAAGAGGATGAGCATCTACAGGACATATGAACGAAACGAGAATGAGCTCGAGATCTATCTTCAAAAGGCAGAGGGGCTCAATAGGGGAGGTTCTTGATATGACTCTTGAAGAATTCTATCAGGAAATGTTGACGGCCCTTCCTGATCTCGCAGCTGCTAGTTATTACGATCACTTAGTAGTCGATCAGGATGGACTTATATATCCTCCGTTCATATTCGTTCACGAAGTAGATTCGAATCCGTTCAATGCAGACGATCAAGTCTACTGGATAGGCATAGAGAATCGTATCGACGTTTATACTGCCGATCGCGATACTTCGATAAGAAGAACGATTCAGAGCTTTCTGAACTCGATCTCTATATCATATACAGTCTCGTTCGATGACTTTGATCCCGATCTGATGCTTTATCGAGATTCATTCACGATAGAGCTCGAATAGGAGGCTAATCATGGGACAGCAGATTTCGATTGATGATCTTCAGAGACAGATGGGAGAGATCCTTCAGACGTTTAATCACGAATGTAATACATTGATCGATGAAGCTGCTAAGGTGACAGCAGCTGAGGGAGCCAGGCTCCTGAAGTCATATTCACCAAAAAGACGAGGCAATTACGCTAGAACATGGACCTGGAGACAGACGAGAAGAGGGACTTGCTATATCTACAATAACAAGAACTATCGTTTGACTCATCTTCTTGAGAATGGTCATAGGACCAACTATAGGACAGGTCGCTACGGAAGCAGAACTGATACAGTCTCGTTTCCTCATATATCGCTGGTTGAAACATTCGTGCAGGAAGAATTCCCTCGAAAGTTCTCTGAGTATATTGAATATCAAAGATAAAGAAAGGAAATGTAAACATGAAGGTAAAATTCGGTTTAAAGAATGTTCATGTATTTCCGATGACAGAGCAGACAGATTCTGAAACAGGAGCTATCACAATGAGCTACGGCTCAGCTATAGCTATTCCCGGTGCAGTTAATCTCTCGCTCGATGTCAGCGAAGATACTCCCGATCCCTTCTATGCAGATGACGGAGTTTACTACGTTCCTGCCGGAGCTTCTTCCGGATATTCAGGAAATCTCGAAGTAGCTCTTATGCCTGATGAGGTTAAGCTCCAGCTTATGACATTCATCAAGGATGCAGCAGAAGTTATGATCGAGCTCAAAGAAGCTACAGCTAAGCTCTTCGGAATGACTTTCGAGATCGCTTCCGATGCTAAGGCTCGTAAGCTCGTTTATTATAAGTGCCAGTTCGGCAGGATCAATCTTTCAGCTTCCACAAATACAAGCTCTAAGACTCCTGCTACTGATACAGCTCCTCTTACGGTTCTTCCTACTTCCCAGCTCTTTGATCTGGGCGATGGAAATGCTATCTCTGTAGTAAGTGGTTATTCAACTCCGGATACAGATAGCACTGTATATAACAACTGGCATTCTTCCATCCATACTCCGACGGCTTTTCTTAACAGTCTGACTGTCGCTCCTGATAGCCAGTCAGACGAGGTATATGAGCATCTTGTATCTGATATTCAGAGTGCAGATCTCACATTATCGGGAAATACGTTCACAGGAACGCTTTATTATCTCCCTGATGGCCTGGCTGATTCCGGTCCTCTTTCCGGAGCAGGTCATTTTATAGCAGTTAAGCTCTCTAATCTCGATCAGAGAACTACTTCCTGTCTTATCGGACTGGATCCTTCCCAGGGTACAGGCCTCGTAGAGATATTCGGTGATCCTGATATGGTTGGAGTATTTAAGGTAGCTAATACTTCACAGAGGCTCAAAGTCATCCAGACAGGAGCCGATAAAGAGAGAATTCAGATATTCAGCCTGAGCGGACTCACTCTCGAGCCAGCTCCTCCGGCTGAGGGCTGATTCTTAAAAACATAAGCCTAAGGGAGAGCTCTTCGGGGCTCTCCCTTCTTTTATAAATCTCGGAGTTACATATGAAAAAAACGATAAAAATCGGACAGAAAGAGCTCGAGCTCGAGTGTAATCTCGGAACGGCTGCTTTCTTCCAGGAACTTACAGGAAGGAATCTCTTTGATCTTACTGCTGAATTATCCGCGAAGCTCGCTGATGCTTCGAGGGAGATCGATGCATTAAGAGTACAGGGAGAAGTCGATAAGACAGCGATTCTTAATTCGAATTCAGCTATTAAGAATCTCGCAGCAGCTAAAGCTGATGCTATTGATATGGCATCTAAGCTCGCATACATAATGGAGCTGCAGGCAAAACACGGAAAAGAAAAGAAGGATATCTTTGAGATCAGAGAGAAGCTCAATAAGGATGATCTGCTCATCTGGATGATGAACTTCGAAGCTGATTCCTTTGATATCAATACTTATAAAGAGGTTCTGGGATTCTGGAAATCTCAAACTCAGACAACTTCAGAAGCAAAAAACTGAATAGGCCGACTGAAAGAAAGACAAATTTCGCTTATTTGATGCTTCGATCGCTGCAGATCGGGCTCACATATACGGATGCATTCTTTTTGGATGTCGGCTTTTTGACGGATCTGTTTATCGAAAAATCGAATGATTCCTATGAATACGCGACTCTCGGTAATACAGACGATGTAGATAAATTATTCGGAGGCTGACGATGGCTAGTAACGGACAGATCAAGGGAATCACGATTAAGATCGAAGGCGATACCTCGCCTCTGGCAAGAGATCTCCAGTCTGTTAATAGAGATATATCCCAGACTCAAAGAGCCCTGAGAGATGTTCAGAGAGCTCTCGAGCTGGATCCTACGAACGTAGAACTGTTAGCTCAGCAGGAGCAGCTCTTAAATCGTCAGATCGAGCAGACTTCTCAGAAGTTAGAGATCGAGCAGCAGGCAGCGGAAGATGCGAGGGAAGCTCTCGAGATCGGATCCATATCCCAGGAAGAGTATGCTACTTTACAGGCTGAAGTCGTAAGAACTGCTTCTTCACTCGGAGAACTTGAAGAGCAGGCTGCATCTTCAGCAGACGGCCTTAACGATACCGGAGAAGCAGCGGAAGAAGCAGGAGATTCTGCAGAAGATTCCGCTGAGAGCTTCGAGAATTGGGGAGAAGTCATTAAGGTAGCAGCTGAAGCTGCAGTAGCAGCTATAGCAGCTGTAGGAGCTGCAGTAGGAGCTGCAGCCGGAGCCCTGGTATCTGCTACTACAGATACGGCAGCTCTCGCTGATGAGATCCTGACTCTTTCGAGCGTTACTTCGCTTTCTACAGATACGCTGCAGGAGATGAATTACGCTTCCGAGCTCCTGGATGTATCAACTGATACCATGACAGGAGCTATGACTCGAATGGTAAGAAGTCTCGATGAGGCTGCAACTGGAACCGGAGCAGCTGCAGAGGCTTATGCTGCTCTCGGAGTATCAGTAACTGATTCATCTGGAAATCTTCGAGATACTGAGGATATATTCTGGGATGTAGTCGATAGCTTAGGAGAGATTGAAAACGCGACTGAACGTGATGCGATTGCGATGAATCTCCTGGGCCGCAGCTCTCGCGAATTGAATCCACTTATCGAAGCCGGGAGCGAAGGCTTCGCTCAATTGGCTGAGGAGGCCCATGAGACAGGATACGTCATGAGCGGATCTACTCTCGATGCTTTTGGTGAACTCGATGATAATCTCCAGAGACTCAATAACGGAACGACGGCAGCCAGGAACGCGATCGGACAGGTCCTGCTCCCGGTTCTTACTGATCTATCTTCCGACGGAGTATCACTGCTTAACGACTTCACGAACGCTATCCTGGATACGAACGGAGATGTCGAGCAGATGGGAGCTGTCATAGAAGAGATGGTCCCTCAGGTCATCAGTCTGATAGAGTCCTATTTACCTATCGTGATTGAACTCGGAGGATCTATCATCGAATCTCTGGCTTCTGCGATTTTGGATAATCTTGATGTCATTTTATCGGCCTGCGTGAGCCTTATAGGAGTCATCGGTCAGGGCATAATTGATAACCTCGGAAGCCTGGCTCCGGTCATTTCAGATTTGATAGTTGGGCTCAGTAATTTTATCATCAACAACCTCGGAACCATCGTGAATGCAGCTCTCGATATAGTGTTAGCCGTGGCTAACGGAATATCAGAAAATCTTGATGAATTGATTCCGGCAGCCGTTTCAGCTGTATTGACAATTTGTGAAAGTCTGCTGGATCACCTTGATGAAATCATACTGGCCAGCTATCAACTGCTTTTAGGTGTGGCTTCCGGAATCGTGCAGTCAATCCCGGATATCGTAGCTGAAATCCCATCTCTCATAGCATCTATCCTGAATGCCCTCGGAGAGCTTAGTTCTGAGCTCCCTGCTATGGCTCAGGAATGGGGATCCGATCTTATTAGCTCGTTCAGAGATTCAATAGTGAACGCGATCCCGAATCTTATATCCGGAGTAGAGCAGGTCGCTTCTTCAGTAGCTGATTATCTGCATTTCTCGGTTCCTGATAAGGGCCCTCTCGCTGATTTTGACGAATCTGGAGCCGATATGATCGATGAGTTCATTAAGTCGATGCAATCGGAGGATTATACGCTCGAAAAGGCTCTCACTGGAACGGCTAACCTTATTTATAACGGCATGAATCCGGAGATGGATTATTCCGGAGCTCTCTCCGGTATATCCTCGCAGCTGGCAGGAATGGGAGGATCTAAGACTCCTCAAGTCATCAATGTATATATCGGAAATCAGAAGTTCGCATCTGCAGTCGTAGGAGCTACGGCCCAGGAGAACTATAGAGCAGGAGGCATCGGATAATGTTAGGTAAGTATCTTAAGATAAACGGAACTTTGATGCCTAATCCGATAGCATGGGCAGATAATATCACTCCTGATGAGACAGTTTACTTCTCGGAGGGAGGAAAAAGGATGATCAACGTTAAGAGGCTGGATCGTATCACGTTCTCAGCCTCTTTCAACTGTACTTCGAGTCTCAAAGATAAGCTCGATGCTCTCGTTAAGACTCCTAAGGTATCCGTTCAGTTCAATAATGAGACAGCTATTACAGGAACTCTCAGGAGAGCTTCTGAAGCTGCTCTCGTAGATAATTCGCAATATTGCAACGGAACGAACGGCCTCTGGACTGTATCACTAATATTCGAAGGGGATTAATCTATGCATCCTGTATCTCAGGCTTTTATAACAGCATTGAAAAAGCCTTATCGAGTCGAGCACGTTCGCGGAACTGTCGGAAATGTCAGCTTCGATGATGATAATATCGTCAGCCTGACTTATTCGAATCGATGCAGCGATTCGAACGATGTAGTTCTCGGATATGCTTATATCGGACAGATACAGGCTACTTTCACTAATCTGGCTATCACTCGAGGATCCTGGAGAGGAAAGCAGATCACTCTCGAATACGGACTCGAGCTGGCAGATGAATCTATCGAATGGATCCCGATCGGAGTATTTGATATCACTTCTGCTGAATGGACCGATATATCTATCAATATCACTGCTTCCGACTGTATATCTAAGCTGGATAAGACATTCTCGATCGGATCGACTACGGGATTCGTATATGATCTTGCTATGCTTATAGCTACAGGAACGGGGCTCACTTTCGACAGATCCCAGGAAGAGATCGAAGCTCTTCCTAACGGATCCGAGCTCCTGGGACTCTTCCCAGAATCTGATATCGAAACTTATAGAGACTTCGGAAGCTGGCTGGCTCAAGTAGTCGGAGGATTCTTGACGGCATCCAGGACAGGAGCTCTCACGATGAGATCCTTCGCTGAATCTGAGACAGTGATATCACTTGATCAGGATCAGAGGATCCTCGGATCTGTATTCTCCGATTATCAGACTCTTTATGATGGAATATCGGTCGTCAATATCGCAGATAAAACTACAAGCTATTATTCAGCAGGCTCCGGAGTAGGATCAGTCATCAATCTGGGCTCGAATCCTCTGCTGCAGTATGGAACTGCAGACGTAAAGAACCGACAGAGATATACGATAGCAGGAGTAGCTCATAATATCGCTTATACTCCGTTCAATATCTCGATCCTTAACTGTCCTGTATTCGACTTAGGCGACATTATCGAGTGTACTGGAGGCATCGCAGGAGCAGCTGCTCTTCAGTGCTGCGTGATGGGCATTGACTGGACATTTAAACAAACTACTCAGCTGCAGGGATTCGGAGCGGATCCTTCTCTGTCATCCGGTAAATCGAAAACAGATAAAGAGCTCGCAGGACTGGCTTCCCAGACTCGCGAGAGCGATCTTGTGACATATACATATGTTAATGCAGAAGAATACGAGATCGGAGAGCTTGAAGAAGTATCAGTTCTGATGATCCGCTTCGCTACGATTTCTCCCAGGACAGTCGACTTCTGGGCTCAGCTGCAGCTTGATACGGAATTCGTAACGGATCCGGATCTGATCAAAGTAAAGGCTCGATATTATCTCGATGGTCAACTGATAGAGGAAGAACAGCCAGTAACTACATGGAATAACGAAGGATTACACTTGATGCATCTCCTGAAGTGGCTCGATTCTCTCGCAGGAGGATCTGCTTATTCATTCGAAGTCAGACTCGTAATCGAAAAGGGAGCTGCAGTGATCAAGCCTTACGGCATCCATGCGAGCCTTAAGAGTCAGGGCCTCGTAGCAGTAGATGAATGGAACGGATTCCTTCGCATCGAGGATACTTATTCACTTCAGGAAGAGGGAACTTCTACTTTCCCTTATGCAGAGTCTGTTAATGTTGATGCTCATAGTATATCCGTTACAGATGAGCCGAT
Organism: Clostridiales bacterium; assembly: GCA_017649645.1. Taxonomy (GTDB): domain Bacteria; phylum Bacillota; class Clostridia; order Saccharofermentanales; family Saccharofermentanaceae; genus Saccharofermentans. The sequence continues at coordinate 13,156 of JAGCGK010000177.1, forward strand.
CGTTCTTAGTGATACGATCACTCTTCATGGAGATGAGACTTCTACTCTTCCTTATGCAGACGGCATCCCGGATATCATCTTCACGAGACTCACGTTCAGGATCGTATCTGCAGATCATCAGTATAGACTTACTTCTTCCGATGGAGATTATAACGTCGTTTCATCCGGAGAAGAGGAACCGACAGAGAATAACGAATAATAGGAGGAATTAACATGGCAGCTACAGATGAAAGAGCGATTCATGAATTTCCGACAGGAACTATCGATGATAACTCGCTGCTTATTATGGACAGGCCGACTTTGACTCCGGGAGAGTACGAGACAGAGAAGTTTGCGATTGCGAACTTAGGACTTAAGCTCCTCGGAGGAATAGATTTTCCGAATAACCTCGATACGGATGAGCAGGATATCTTCGGAGCTATTAACGAAGTCAATTCTAAAGCGATGAATATAGCTGAGGAATATGATGAAACAGGATCTTACTCAAAAGGTGACTACTGTATTTATCAGAATGCTGCTTATCGCTGTATTAAGGCTTCCGGATCTACTACAGGAACTTTCGTAGCTGCCGACTGGACTCTGATAAAAGTACTATCGGAAGTTAAAACAGTAGTTGGTGCTATTAATGAGTTGAATACGAATTTAGCTACTACTAACCAGAAGATAGATTATTTACGAAGTCATTTTTATTTAGGCAATTATACTCAATTTACAATCACGTTACCTGATATTAGAGACGGCGGTAATAATTTTAATCATATGACAATGGTCATCGGTAATAATGCTTTAGCGATTTTATGTTGTTCTTATGGTCAGAATACTGTATCGGTAGTCTCTCTAGGGAGTAATACTATCACGGCAACAAAACAAGCTAACTCGTTTAATATAACTGTCAATCTTGCTGATACTTCATGGGGTGGTATTAGAGTAATTACACTTGACTAATGACTACAAAAGTTAACCGAGAAAGGAGCGACAATGAATATACTTAAAAAAACACAGGGAATTGATTATAAGGCTAAGGATAGCGGAATTCACGGAAAGCTCCTCATCCAGATGAGAGATCCTCTCACGAAGAAGATCAAGGAAGAGATCCGTCATGAGAACTTTCTTACTCAGGCTCTCAGCTCTCTTTATAACAGCTGCCCTTATGGACTTAATTCGAAGATAAGATCGAATTCGTCAAACAGTATTCCTTATCAGGTTCCTCCGTATAAGACAGCCCTGGGAGGAATCCTCGTTTTCCCAAATAGCCTCGGAGATTCTGTCAGTGATTATTATCCTTCCCTGGCTTCCAACTATCCGACGGGCTATGCTTCTATGATCAATAATGATCAGGCTGATCCTAAGCAGGGCCTTTATGATGAGTACGGATCTCAGCTCCTGGATAACGGATATGTATATCTCTATACATGGAGCTCCCTTCATGGTAACGGCCCTATAGGAGCAGTAGCTTTATCTCACGCAAACTGTTATAAGTACTTCTCGGGAGATCCGGTTCTTCTCGGTAGTTTGAGTGTTGGCAGATACTATAACTATGGATGTGCTATCGGAATGAACTCAAAAGGAATCTACTTCGCTGAAGTAAATACTCTTAATACCGGAAAGATCAAGTTCATTCCTTACAGTAAATCCGAGATAGAGCTTGTTAATGATACGCTGAATATATCCTCGAAATATGTAAGCGATTATGAATTCGAAAATACTAATAGAACTACTCAGTGTGCAGTTACTGAAACTGAGATTCATGTATTTTCAGTAACTTCTTACGATTCAGGACTCAATCAGTCTAATCTGAGACATACTACAATAACTCTTGCTGATGGATCTTATACTACAGAAAATATAACAGTTCCTGAGCATATTGCAGGAGTTAATACAATTATAGGCGATGTCGGAAACGATAGCTGTCATACAGTTGCTTTCGATGGAACGAATGTCTACATGGCGAAATATGGATTTGAGTCTATTATTAAGATCCCTCTTGCGAATCCGGCTAATCTCATTGAATATGCTATGCCTACAGGCTATAACTGCTGCCAGGGATCTTCTTATGTAGGCGGAAAGATCTATATAGCATCTGAGAGAAATTACACTGCAGTAACAACTAATAATATTCTGATCCTGGGCGAAGATGGAATCGTTCGAGTAGGTCCGGAAGTAGGTCACTGGAGAGGAAGTGCAGAACTTCCTCATTATCAGTCTGGAGTCTGGGCGATGTCTGCCGGAGCCGGAGAGCCTCATATAGTCGGAAAGATCCTTACTCCGTATTGTGCGACTAAGGCTAATCTGGCAGAGCCTACGGAGAAAACAGCATCAATCGAAATGATCATCCAGTATCAGATCACTCAGGTATGATCGAGGAGCCTCTTATGATCGAAGAGATTATTCTATTCTTTATCATCTTCTGTATGACGATGCTGGTCATCGGAGTGATCATGGGAGATAAGGGAGATCCCAGGAGGAAATCATGACTAAAGCTACTTTTATGAAGATTACAGCGAGCCTTATATCAGGGCTCGCTGCTTCTTTTTGGGGCATATACGGCCCGATAATAGTCTGCGTTCTTGTAGTCATCTGTATGGATGTCATTTCGGGACTTATTAAAGCTAAGGCTACAGGCCAGGCTCTGAACTCGAAGAAGGGAAATATAGGATTCTGGAAGAAGATAGCTCTGATCGCAGCTCTGGCTTTCGGAATCTTCCTGGATGCTTTTATCCCGATCATGCTCGGAGTGATCACTCTCGAGCTGCCTTTTACCATGCCGATCGGAACGATCGTCGGCTGCTATATCGTGATAAATGAATCTATATCCATCATCGAGAATATCAATGCTGCAGCTCCGGGAGCTCTCCCGAAGTGGATAAAGAAGCTGCTCACAGGAGCAGGAAAAACAATAGACGACGGAGGAAAGAAAGATGAGTAATGTCGAAAAGTTAGTTGATTTTGCCTTATCCCAGGTCGGATATAAGGAATCAGGAACTAATATCACTAAGTATTCTGAAGAGATCGATCGCGATTATCCCGACTTCTATAATACTAAGAAGCAGGGAGCTGCATGGTGTGATATCTTCGTTGATTACTGCTTCCTTAAGGTATTCGGTGAAGATGCAGCTCTTAAGATGCTCTGTCAGCCTAAGAAGTCTACAGGAGCCGGATGCAAGTTCTCAGCAGACTTCTATAAGAAGGCAAAGAGATTCTATAAGGATCCTGAAGTCGGAGATCAGATCTTCTTTATCTCCGGAGGAGAGATCAATCATACAGGTATCGTCACGAAGGTAGCAGATAAGGTATATACAGTCGAGGGAAATACGGAGGATTCCGTTAAGGCTCACTCTTATAGCCTTAATTCGAAGAAGATAGCCGGATACGGCCGTCCTAAATATGATGCGATACCTGAAGAAGCTCCTAAAGAGCTCCTGAGCCTCGATCTGATCGCAAAGAAGGTAATAGCAGGAGAATACGGAAATGATCCTGAGAGATCTCAGAGACTCTCTGCAGAGGGATACGATGCAGCAGCAGTTCAGGCTAAAGTTAACGAGCTCCTGGGACTCAATAAGCCTGCAGATGATTCCTGGACAGGAATAGTATCTACAGTTAAGGATCCTCTGAGAGTCCGTCAGACTCCGAATGGAACTATCCTGAGACTTCTCCCGAAGGGATCTGAAGTGAAGCTGAACGGAGGCGATGTCGGAGGCTGGTATAAGCTTGCTGACGGATCCGGATATGTCAGCTCAAAGTTCATCACTAGGAAATAATATCCGAGGCTTTAACTGTCCATACTAAACAGGATCTTGACTCCGAGTATTATTCACAGTCAGCCCAGCCTCGGAGGGCTGACATCTCGGATCCAGCTGCCCATGCAAATAATATCTGAGGCTTCCTCTTATCCATAGGAAAGTTATGAAGAACCCCAAATATAGCAGCCCAGCCTCAGAGGGCTGCTTAATATAACAATCAGGCCCTGTCATCTTCCGATGATGGGGCCTTTTGTTGTTTATGCTTCTTCACTCTTAGTGTTACGCTTTATATACATTTTGAAACAATCCATTGATTTTTTAAAAAGAATGGTATTATGGAATAGACAAACAATGAAAAAGGGAGTTCGCCAAAACTCCCTGATCATTCATATTAATCGAGCTTTCGAATTGCAGTTCGGAGGTGGCGATTAAGGTTAACTGCTCTAACCATAGCACTCGAAGCACCTATGGATATCTTAAGGTTATGCAAAAATCGAGTCAAGAAAACGTGAATTTTATAGAGTGAAATTCACTTAAAGTGAAGTTTATCCCTTATTTGTCTCTTATCTGAATGCTATTCCGGCTCTCCGAGAATGGTAAGAGGACTCCTGCTCGGTTATCAACGGAGGACTCGGAGCAGATATCTCCACTATTGTAAAAACTATCAATCCGCTGAGGCCGAGCGGAATATAAGAACGGGCTGGATCAGGTAACTGGGAGCGAAGAACTCCGGGATGTATGCCGATCTTGATCATGGGCAGTTAATGATCGTAAGAGATCGGCAGCTAAAGCGACGGCGATGGCGACATCGAGTCTAGCTCTAGTAATTTCCCTCTTCGTAGGGGATTACTATGCTCTGGCTTAAGCTCGTCAAGTCTGGCTCAGCTCGGTAACGAAGTCAAGCATAAATTGAAGATTACAAGATATTCTTGAGTGTAGGCTCGAGGATCCTCCGGAGTGAATCGAACGAAGTGATGAGCTCGGAGGTCATTGAGCACCCGGAGCGGAAGCGTAGGAGATCGAAAGACGGAAGCTGAAGCTCAGGCCTCAGCTCCAGGAAGCTCCTCATCCTTTCCCTGGATCATAAACTTAACAGGATGATTCTGAGCGAAGCGGATCCTCGCTGTCAACTGTTTACAACTGGTTTTCAACCTGTTGACATCCTCGGAAAGACGGGCATTTTCGACTTTATAGTGATTGTTTTCTGCTTCCAATCTGGAGAGCTTATCGTTCAGCTCACGGATCCTGCTCTCGTAGGAGCTGCGTATCTGATCGAGCATCTCCTGTACTCCGGATCCGACATTCTCGATCCTGTTGATCATCTCCGTTCGAGTGATCATCATCTCTTCTTCTTTCTCCTGATGGAGCCTCTCTGAGATGTCTGTTAACTTGTTTGTTAACTCGGAGACTATCTCGTTTCTCTCCTGCAGCAGCTGAGCTTCTCGATCTCTGATCGCGAGCTCCAGATTCTTCTTAAGAGATTCATTCGATTTCGCGGAAGGCTGCATAGTAGCATCCAGGATCTCGATTCCTTCATCTGATAGGAATGTTGTTTCCTTGCCTTTTGAGATTCCCTTATAGGTCATGCTCTGAAGCTCAGGAGTGCGGTCTATAGCTTTATATATAGCAGTTCTTGAGTAGCCTCTGTCGAGGGCATACTGTCCGATTGTCATGGGCATATTCAATTCCTCCGGGAGTGTTGTAAACTAGGTTTTCAACCTGTTGTAAACAGTTTACAACCTGGGCTCTCTCTTTATCTCCGGGACCGATTCCGGATCCTGGCTGCATCTGAGCCCGTTATCAAGCTGCTGCTGCAGATCCATGATTCCTCTAGCGTATCCCATTACTAAGAACTGATGTTCAGGTGAAAGTCTCTTATAGATCTGGATGAGAACGTGAATGTCTGCAGATACGATCTCTGTAGTAGTATCCGTATTTCCTCTAAGGAAGTTCAGATCTACGTTGAAATAATCAGCCAGGATCTCTTCCTGCTCGAAGGAAGGCTTCCTCTGATCTTTTTCATACATTGATATTATGCTGGGCGATACATACAGCTGACGGGCTAGTTCAGCCTGCGTTAAGTTGCGAGCTAATCTCAGCTCACGAAGTCTTTCTCCTAATGTCATGTTTCTTTCAACTCCATTTACAAATAATTTAATAGCTCTGCACATAGTTTGTCACAACGTTAACAAATTCGCAACACTTTTAGTGTTGACGACTTTACGGGGGGGGGTTAAAATAATTTTACCTTTTGGAAACTTCGAAAAAATGTAACGATTGTTACCAAACATAGTAAAATCAAGCGTTTTTCGGGTTTTCGGGGCAAAGTGTGAAGAAACTGTATTGGGTAAGTTTAGTGTTACGTTTGGGAGGGAAGGTCATGCAGAATGCGTACCTGACCGAATTAAGAGAGGATAGAGGGCTGACTCAGGCAGAGCTCGCTTTAAAGCTCAATCTCAGCCCTTCAGCGATTTCTTCCTATGAGCAGGGAGTGAGGATTCCTCGCGATGCGGTCAAGATTAAGATAGCTAATTTCTTCGGAGTGAGTATTTTCGATATCTTTTACAGAGGACATAGGCTGGAGCAGCCGTGATCCTTAACTAACTGAATACTGATCTTCCTGGGAGTTTTCCACAGTTGGCCCGGGGAAGATTGGAGCTATTCCAGGTAAACGACTTTACCTGGATGGTTATGAATTCAGTCGGAGGGAAGAGTTTCAGAATAGTTAAAGAAGTCTCCTTTACTGAAAATATCATTGAATACGGCATTTATTATCAATCTTTAACTCCTGGGACTCATTCTCTCCTGACTGGTATCGGATCCTTCGAAGAGGCTATCACTTATTTACAGATAGAACTTGAGAAAGAGAAAAGAAAGACTACCGGATCTAAGGGGAAGAAACATGAAGAACAATTCGCTGGCAGTATTGAACAATCATCTTTTTGAAGCTCTGGAAAGAGTCCAGCAGGCGAGCAATCCTGAAGAGCTCGAGCAGGAGATCTCCAGAGCTAAAACTGTCTCCGATATCGGAGATAAGATCATCAGAAATGCAGCTCTCGGCCTTAAGGCTGTAGAGATCCTCGGAAAAACTGAAGTTCCTTCCGAACTTAGAATCGAGACAGTTCATGGCCAGAATAAAATATAGTCCGTCTTTAGTTGCCAATATAGTCAATTGGCTTCCCGGTCATACCGATAAGGAACTCGCGAAGCACCTCAGCGAGCTGACCGGGGAGCCTTTTGATGCTCAAAGAGCTAAGAACTGGAGAGTCATCCGGAAGATCCCTCAAGGGAGGCGACTTACTAACGAAGAGAGATATTCATCTCAGAGAATGGATCCGGAGCTGCTGAATGAGATCAAGAGATTCACTCCGGGACATAACGATCACGAGCTCGCTGCATATCTTACCGAGAAGCTGGGAAGGCCGTTCGATCGTAGAGCAGCGAAAGGATTCAGGATCAATCATGATATTCCTCTGGGAGCAGCTATTCCCGGAGGCGGTAGGTTCGTTAAAGGTCAGGAGTCATGGGCAAAAGGTAAGAAGCTCGGAAGAAGATCCATTGAGACGGAATTCAAAAAAGGACATAAGCCTCATAACTATAAACCGATCGGATCCAGAACTAAGGCTTATAGCAGAGATGGTCATTACTACTGGAAAACGAAGATCGCGGATCCTGATCAGTGGGAGTTCGATCATCGGCTGATCTGGGAGAGGGAGAGAGGTCCTATTCCTGACGATCATGTTGTCATCTTCCTGGATAGAGATCCTGAGCATCTGAATATAGATAATCTGGCCTGTATCTCGAAAACGATACTCCAGGCGATGAATAAGCATCCGGTCAATACTAACGATCCTGAGATCGTATCTACAGCGATTGAGATAGCGAAGCTCAGAAGTGCGGTATCTAAGAAACGAAAGGAAATGAAGAAATGAGAAGATTTATCTATCTGTCAGGACCTATGACGAACGATGAAGGATATATGAAGAAATTCATCAATGCAGCTGATCAGCTCCTCGAGATCGATTCCGATCTGATCATCGTTAATCCTGCTACTATGCTGCAGTATTCCGGAGGGATTGTTGATACAGGAGCTGATTATAGGAGGATCCTTGATATCGATAAAGAGATCCTCAGCAGCTGCGATGCTATCTGCCTGCTCCCGGGCTGGGAGAACTCAAAAGGCTGCAGAGAAGAGGTCGAAACTGCTATCACAGAAGCTCTCGATATCTTTATTTATAACGATCCTGAGCTTTTCGATAAGCTCTCTGCTGCATCTGAAGCATGATCGAGCTGATCAGGGATCTCATAAAGAAGCTGAAAGCTGACTCCAGGAGAGCCAGGGAAGCAGCATTGAAGGTCGAAAGATATAAGAGTCCTATCATCGGGACCGATATTCAATACAGAAACAGGATAAGAGAATGAGTGAGAAAACAGCTATCGAGAAGATCATTAAGCTCCGTCAGAAGTATAAGGCCGAATATGACTCTTTCAGCTTCGCTCCGGTTAACTCCATCAGAAAGCAGCTGCTCGGTAGGATAGTTAACGATCTGACAGATGTTCTCTGCTCGGAGGGGAAGGAAGGCAGGATCAAGTGATCAAGTCGGAAAACAATGATGTATATCTTCAGGGAAAGCCTGTTGATGTTATTAGAGATTTCGTGCAGATCGTAGCTGTATTCTCGAAATATATCGAGGATAAGGCTATCGAGGTCAATTCTATAGCGGATCCTCGCGAAGCAGTGATCGAACTGTTTTGTCAGGCTATGGCCGTCGGAGGTCCAGGAGACATTCAAACAGTTATAGATGTTTCAGATCTTGAAAGAACATTGAAACTGCTCAAAGAAGATGAGGAGGAAGAAACATGAGCGAAAGAAGATATTTCTGGCTAAAGCTGCCGACTGGATTCTTCAAAAGGCATGATATCAAGATCCTGGAAGCGATGGATAACGGGAAGGATTATCTGCTTTTCTACATGAAGCTCATGCTTGAGAGCCTCGATCACGAAGGAAGGCTCAGATTCTCAGATGCTATTCCTTACGATCACAAGATGCTCAGCATCGTAACTGATACGAATATCGATATCGTTAAAAATGCTATGGAAGTGCTGGCAAGAATGCAGCTTATTACGATCATGGATGATGAGACTATCTATATTCAGGCAGTCGAGAGGCTGATCGGATCCGAGTCTGCAGCAGCGGAAAGACAGAGGAGATCCAGGGATAATCGGAGGGCTCTTCTTGAGGCAAAGTGTGACAATGTCACAGACTGTCACAACCTGTCACAAAATGGTCACAGAGAGTTAGAGTTAGAGAAAGAGATAGAGATAGATAAAGAGAAAGAAATACTCTCTAACGAGAGTATTGAGAAAGAGAATGCTGAGCCTTCTCTTTCTGATACCTCTGAAGCTGCTCCTGAGGAGCCTAAGAAGAAAAAGAGATTCAATCCGCCTACGAGAGAAGAAGTCAGGGAATACTGCCGGGAGCGTAATAAGGGAGTTAATCCGGATAAGTGGTATGACTTCTATCTCTCTAAGAACTTCATGATCGGCAGAAGTAAGATGCAGGATTGGAAAGCTGCTGTCCGTACCTGGGAGCATGATCAGAAGCCTATGAACTCCAGAGGCTCCGGGCCGGGAAATGAATTCGATGAACTGGCCAGGAAGGAAGGCTATATCGGAGAAGGTGAAACTTTGATGCCGTTCGGAGGGACTTAAGATGGAAAGACGCGAGCTTATTACGATCCTTAAGTATCTCCGGGATAACTATCCTTACAGGTTCATTGATGCGAAAGACATCCTGGATACCTGGGAAGCGGAATTCGGAGGGCTGCCGGCTGAAGTACTAGGTAAGGCTGTCAGGTTTCATATTCGTAAGTCAAAGAGCTGGCCCACTATCGCTCATATCAGAGAGATCATCTCCAGGAATCTTCAGGGAGTATATGAGACTAAGGTAGCTATCGAGGCCAGAGCGATTGAAGAAGAGAAAGTGATCGATTTCAAAGAATCTATGTGCCAGATGTGCCCTTATCTCCAGGAAGGCCAGACGGAGCCCTGCGAGGTATGTATAAGCGAAGGAAGGTTGAAACATGACGATACGAGAACTGCTGGAAGCTGATCCATGTGTTGTCGCTCTCGATATTACGATCCGGAAAGATAAGCGATTCGTGAAAGACTATCTGATCGGAGCTCACGTCACGAACGGATTCTATTATGAGGAACTCGGAAAGAATGAGAAGTGGACTCAATACAATCGAGGATATGGAAGCTGCGAATTCAGAAGAGCGATATCGTTCAGGCCTATTAATTTTCAGGATGTCGAAGGCGGATCGAGCTGCGGCTGCATCCTGAAGAATATCCCGAAGAGGATCCTCGATCTTCCGATCGACAGCCTGAAGCCTTCTCGAGTCATGTATTCTTCCCAGGCTTATCATAACTGGTCCGAGTTTCATGGATATTATATCGACTCTCCGATCGAGGGCGATTGGAAGGATCTTCCGGAAGAGAAGATAACTCAAGATCCTGAAGAGGATCCTGAAGAAGAATATCTTACAGACGAAGATCTTCTGAAGCCTAAGGAAGAGAATATCAGCTTCGATGATCTGCTCGGAGGGGAAAATGACTGATAAAGAAGCTCTGAAATTTCTCAAAGAGTCCAGAATGAATATCCTACTTCCCAGAATGAGCGGGAAAAGCATCCTAGTAGCTAATTTCACTGAAGCTTTTGCTCGAGCTATACAGGCTCTCGAAGAGAAAGTGAATGCTCAGGAGGCAGCAGCATCGGAGGAGATACATGAATGAGATCAAGTTGGCTCCCTGTCCTTTTTGCGGATCCTGGAGGAGAAGCATTCACAGATCAAAGAAAAATACGAAAGAGATATTTCAGGTCATATGTATGGAGTGCTGCTGCTCCGGGCCGATGGCATATAACGAGAGCTCAGCTGCTAAGGCATGGAATGTCAGGAGGAAATAATGAACGTCAAAACTGAAGATATGAGCTTCTATGAAGTCTGCTCGGCATCACATATACTCGCGAACTACAGATTCCCGGAAAGATGTGCAGCTGTTTACAGAGATTGCGGATATCTCGCTCATTATCTTGAAGATCGAGTATATATCGTCAGGAAGGAATCCGGATCCGATATAGTTCATCTGGTTAAGGCTGCTAATCCTCATGAAGCTATATGCAAGATCGCATTCGATCACGCTGAGGAGAATCACAGATTATTCGTAGAAGGCAGCTATCAGTCTCGGAGGAATGTGAGATGAGCAGAAGAAAAGACATCCAGTGGATCCATGAGAGGACAGGTAGATCTTATAAGGAATGCCGTCAGATGATGCGAGATTGTCATTATGACATCGAGGAAGTGATTGATAGATATATGTCAATCAATCCGAAATTTACTAAGGTATCAGCATCATTCAGAACTCTTGAAGCTGCTCTTACGGAGCTCAGGCAGGAAATAGATAAGGCCGTTAAGAATGCTGCTGAGATGGTCCATTTGTCGAATAATATCGCACATTGTCAGCCGACTGAATCAGAGGGAGTTAACTGGGAGGAATGTCCATGAAGAAGAATGTCTGGAAGCAGCTGATCCCGATGATGATTCCCGGAGAGCCTGAGAGAATGACAGATCAGCAGAAAGGCGAGTGTATTAAGTGGAGGCCTTCAGGCGGTAAGATGGTTCCCTATATCCATCACTTCACGAAAGATAAAGTCATCGCATATCATAACAGACTCGCGTATCACTTATTGAGATATCGGCCTGAGGAACCGATCACAGGTCCTGTCGGAGTTTATATTACATGGATGTTTCCGACGGATAAAAAGAAAGATTGGGGAAAGCCTAAAACTACTAGACCTGATCTCGATAACATGGCAAAAGGCATCCTGGATGTATTGACGGATCTCAAGTTCTGGAAGGATGACAATCAGATCGTCGAGCTCTGCCTCGTGAAGTACTGGAGCTCTCCGGAGGGAGCAGGAACCTTTATCAATCTTTATCACGAACATAATGATCAGACGATCGAGACGGAGGATGGAGTGATATGAGCGAAACAGAAGATAACAAGAAGCTCGCAGAATGGATAAGAGAGCTCGGATCCGAATCGTATGGAGATAAAGAAGTCATCGTCATGATAAGAGATCCGTTCGAGTTCGGAGGCTTCCTCAAGGAATACAGAACTACACGCGGAATGAATCTTCAGCAGCTCTCCAGGCTTACAGGAGTCTCAGCGAATGCTCTGAGGTTCTGGGAAACAAGAGAGCGTATCCCGTCGATGAATTCTGTATATCACGTTTTGAAGCGTATGGGAGTCACTAAGGTGATTATCGATATCAGGAAGGATGAAACATGAAGCAACTGATCATTAATGACAGTACTAAGCCCGGAATAGATATAGCCAGGGCGATGGATCAGGAGAATATGAGTCAGAGCAGGCTCGCAACTATCTCCGGCATGGCCAGGAATTCGATCTATCGATATATAAACTGCGATTATCCTATGAGACTCGAAGCAGCTGAGCGGATCGCTAAAGCTCTGGGAGCTGATGAGATAATCATCAAAGTTCGGAGGGAAATATGAGTAAAGCGTTTAAGTGTGATCGATGCGGACAGTTCTATGTTCCATATGAGTTTAAGGAAAGTCATTCTATATCGGATGTGATCAAGGCGATGGCAGATGCTATAAAAGGGCTCCTGACATATAAAATGAGCTATCAGATCATGAGGATGAAGGATGGGAGTATAGATGAAGAGATTAATCTCTGTCCTGGATGCCAGAAGTCATTCGAGTACTGGCTTAAGAACATTGATGAAGAGGATGAATCCCAGGATGATATCAAGTTCGAGCCTGTAAATCTTAAAGGATATGAGTTTTCAAGTTCATCGGATATAGTATCTGCTCTCGGAGGGGAAGAGAATGATTCAGAAGAAGATAATATGTGATTGGTGTAATAAAGAAGCAGAAGGCGATTATTTTACGGCATTCAGAAATCGTCAGGATGGAGCCGTTATAGGGAAGAGTGACTACTGCGAAAGCTGCTGGAATAAGATGCATCATTATCCGGATATCATCAAAGCTCGGAGGGATTCATGATAATAATACTAGCGATATTATTCTTGATTGTTGCTTTTGGCCTCTGGGCTGCATCTGATAGGATATCTGATCTTGAAACTAGAATATATCTGCTCGAAGAGGCTTATAAGATTGATTTGATGGACAGAATGAAAGAAAAAGGAATATCTATCGGAGGGAATGAGGATGACTGATGCAGCATATAAAGTTCAGGAGTGGCTTAACAGAGGATATCCGTTATCTCTGAAGCTGGAAGCGAAGAAGAATCATCTGCTCTCGATGGATTCCAGGGGCTCCGGAGAATATAACGAGATCCAGAAGAATAAGGCTGACAATAACAGACAGGAAGTTAAAGAGGTAGAGAAGAGCTATCTCCGTCAGGAGATCGAGGCGATGCAGAAGGAACTGAATATCATCGACAGGAGTGTTGATGAGGCTCTTAAACATCTGAACGACGGCTTCCAGTATCAGATTCTGTATTCCAGATTCGTCAGAAGAATATCCTGGGATAAGATCTCAGAAGAGACAGATAGATCTAAGAGCTATCTCTATCAGGTCAGAAGAGAAGCTCTTGAGTTTTTGGCTGCTCACTGGAAAGAGGAGATTCCGGCATGACAATAAAAGAATGTTTGGATAAGTTTCAAGATACATTTCCTTTTGCTGAAGTCGATGATTATAGGCCGATATGTCATGAACTATTCGAAAAAGGCAAAGAAGGCTTAACCATATGGTTAAAGAACGGAGATATGATCGTTTACTATCCGAAGGGCGAGTAGGAGCATTAACATGGCACGAACTGGAAATGATGAATACATGGAGCGTATCAACTTAGAACTATATATCATGGAGTATCTCGAGAGACGCAAAAACGACGGAGTTCTTCACTTCGATAGAGATCACGACGAACTACTGCAGATTGTTGAGGGTGCGATCTATGACTTCGCAGATGATAACGATTTGATGGATGAATACGAAGCTTTATATTGAGAGGTGAATCATGATCGAGCGATGCTTATTTTGCGGACAGGTTATCCCTGGCAAGTTCAGAAAGAATACAGATGATGAAGGGATCCTCGCAGATATATCGGAGGTCCTGAGGAAACATAATAAGATCGTCGGAGGGATGAGTGATTCTGAAGCAGTAGCTATGATAGTCAGGATCCTGGCAAGGAAGTCGGAGGATCCTTCGGAGGGATGAGTTAAGTAGGGAGGCATATATGGCTGAAATTAAATGTAACGTAAGCAGCTGCAGATATCATAACGATGATGACAGCTGCGATAAAGATCAATACTACGTTTCTATTGATGAAGTTTACACGGCATCTGGATTTCATCCGATCTGCAGTGATTATTCGGAGGGGAATGAAGATGACTGATCTATTTGAAAAGATAAAGCAGCTCTTCGTTAAAGAGCAGAAACCTAAGAAGCCTTATATGGGTAATCCCGAAATGTGCATGAAGTCAATAAGAGCTGGAGTATGTCCGAAGGACTGCGAACGATGTGCATGGAGCTCTTTAGGTAAGAACCGATCGGAGGGCTGATGATGAACGAATGGATTCTTGTAGATAAGTTCATAAGTAATGAGGGAGTGAAGATTATAGAACTTAAATGTCCTCACTGCGGATTCAAAGAGACTCATACTTCGGATCCAGGAGAAGTTCGAACTTGTTATGTCTGCGGTAATTACTTTCCGATAAGGAAGGACTGTCAGAAGCTGTCAAGCGAAGAGAGTACTAATTAAAGGACATCATACAAAAACATAGTTAATCATAGTAAAACATAGCAAAAAATATCAAAAGATAGTAAATCATACAAAAACATACAAGGTTCTGTAATATGATGGAAATGAAAAAGAATCCGGGAGATCCTTTTTCTCATGTTTCTTTCAGGCTCCATCAGCTCAATGGAGCCTTTTTCATGTTCGGAGGTATCATGGCAGATCACGAACTGAATGTTAAACAGTGGGAGAGGATAAGATCTTATGTACTTCGAAGAGATCGATTCCTGGATCAGATAGCACTAAGATACGGAAAGAGAATAGATGCTAATCAAGTTCATCATATCTTTCCGAGAGAATTCTTTCCGCAATATACATACTCCGACTGGAATCTGATAACAGTCTCTCAGGCATCGCATAACAGCCTGCATGATAGGACAGGACATAAGCTCTCAGATAAAGGCTGGGAGCTGCTTAAGCGTACTGCAAGAGCTCAGGGGATCGAATTATCTCCGGGACTTCGTAAGATTCTAACTTAGAAACTTAGAAACCCCCCGGGGTTCCTTTTTGATTTTGAATTGTTTGGAGAA
>JAGCGK010000178.1 GCA_017649645.1 Clostridiales bacterium
GATCCCGACTTCGTCCAGGAATCTGAAGAAATCCATATTCTTTTTGCCGGTATAACTGCCCTTGAGAAACAGTGTCTTATACTTGTATTTGCCCGGATCCGTCTCTTCAAAATCGAAATATAACCTTCCACATCCTATGAGCGAATAACCGTGTGAAGCCATCTCATTGATCCATGCTTCTTCTTTATCCAGCTGCCAGATGAAATATAATCTGTGAATCCTTCTGATCATCTTATTTACCCTCCATTAACCTCTTGCCGTTATCAACGAGTTCGGAAAGTCTTGCGATCTCTTCTTTGAGGATCTCGGTTCCCGATGACGTTATCACGTACTCTTTCTTACGGCTTAAGGGGTTCTCCGGAAGTGCATCGATCCATCCTTTATCAACAAGTGTGTTCAATGCTCCGTACAAAGTTCCTGCCGCGAGCTTGATCCTTCCGTTGGAAAGCTCGCTTACATTCTGGATTATCCCGTAACCGTGCAGAGGGTTTTGAAGTGAGAGGAGGATGTAGTAGACCGCTTCTGTCAGTGCTTGCTGTGGCATTATCTTTTCTCCTTTATTACGACAGTACATAAGTTGTGCATTCCGATCAATAGATTGGAGGTCGCTATGATCGCGAGACCTGTAGTCATGTGTCCGTTAAAGAGCATGACCACTCCTGCGATTACAATTCCGGTCATGATGACTGCCGTTACTATTGCTTTTTTCATTTTCGTATCCTCCTTAGTATCGTTGGTCGATATATCGGCTCTCGATATATCGTAGCCTGAGTATATCGGGTTCCGATATAGTTGTCAATATCCTTTTTCGAAAAAAACGCAAAAAAAAGACCTCGCCGTGCGGCAAGGCCTTGGTTTGGTTCTGATATGTGATTACCAGTAAAGCTTGATCTTCTCTCCGATAACAGGGATCGAGAAATACTTGTTTGTTGCAGCTGCGATGATACCCATAACTGCGAAAACAATGATCACTACCTCACAAGCCCAGCCTACGAATGGGATACAAGCAAGGAACATCTCGAGAATGAAAAGGATCATGCCGTTGTTTACGTGATTCTTAACATAAGCTGACTCTCTTACATCGGACGGGATGATATTGAGAAGTCCGAGGAACCACAAAATACCACAATAAGCAAGAATTGCAAAAACCTTCTGCTTACCTGTGATGTCTGATACAGAAGTGTTATCCATAACCAAAACCTCCTAGGAATAGATAATTGTATGATAACATAGAATAATCAAAGTGTATAAAAAAATTTTAAAATCAATGCATTTACAGAGGTAAATATGAAGATAGCAAGATACCGCAAGGAAAGCGAAGTCACATACGCTCTCGGCGCGACGGTAGTGATGGAGTACCTTAATAACGCCCCGGAGCTCGTGACCGCAGTCATCCTGCACCCGCAGTTCAGGGCGGAGGAGACCATTGAAAAGATAAGTAGAATCACGGGCCAAAGAGGCATTCCGGTCTCGACCGAGGAAAAGCCGTTCAACATCCTCTCGCAAAAAGAGAACTGCTTCGTCATAGCGGTGATAACAAAAAAAGAAAAGAAATTGGACCCGGCCGACCATGTGGTCCTGGTAAATCCGTCCAATGCGGGCAACATGGGAACCATCGTCCGAAGCTGCATAGGTTTTGGCGTAAATAACCTCGCGATCATCAAGCCTGCAGTGGACTTTTTCGATCCGAAGACTATAAGGGCATCCATGGGCGCCTGTGCCAGGATCAACGTGGAGACATTTGATTCTTTTGATGATTATCTCCGAAAATATCCCGGCAACAACCTCTATCCGTTCATGCTGGACGGCAGCACGAAGCTCCAAAATACCGAGATAAAAGAGCCTTTCGCACTGATCTTCGGTAACGAGGCAACAGGTCTTCCGTCGGATTTTCAAAATATCGGAAGCCCTATAAGGATCGAGCACGGAAGCGGTATCGACAGTTTAAATCTCCCGATCGCGGCAAGCATTGCTCTTTATAGCGCCACGGGCAACAGGTTCAGCTGATAAAAAATGCCGAAAAAAGCAACAAATGGTATTGCAAGACAAAAACAATCGTGATAAAATCTCTCGGTGCAATAAAAGAAATTAGCGATGGAGGTGAAGGTAATGCCAAATATCAAGTCTGCTATTAAGCGCGTAAAGGTTACAGAAAAGAAGACTGCAGCCAACAAGATGAAGAAGAGTGAGATGCGTACTGCTATCAAGAAGACTAAGGCTTCCATTGCTGAAGGTACTGAGTCTGCTGAGGCTTTGAAGAACGCACAGAAGACATTGGATAAGGCTGCTGCTAAGGGTTACATCCACAAGAATGCAGCTGCAAGAACAAAGTCCCGTCTTGCTAAGGCCGCTGCTAAGGCTTAATTGATTTGAATTATCTGATGACCGTCTCGAGCGAGGCGGTCATTTTTTTATGCCGTATTTTGCCCGGCCTTGCGTCCTCGCATCCTTATTTCTGTCCGACTGACGTTTTCGCTTTGTCCGCTTTGCTTTATAATAATTAGCAGGAAAGTGAGGAAACAGGTCATGAAGTTAAAGGATTACACATGCCCTTCGTGCGGCGGCGTCTTGATCGTCGACAAGGCGGTAAAAGTATACAGATGCCAGTTCTGCGGCGTTACCTACGATTACAACTATTTCATGGGGGACGATGTTTTAGACAGAGCATATTCCTACCTTCGTCATAAAGAGTTCAAGGCAGCCAAAGAGGCTTTTGAGTTCATCCTTCAAAAGGAGCCGAACAATGCTCTCGCATACAGAGGCCTTCTTTTGGTCAGAGCAGAACTTATTGACATCAACAAGTTTCGCGTCCCGAGAGTTTTCGAGGAATTGCCATATAGGGATATGAAGGAGATCGTGTCAAAGGCTCTCCAAAATGTCGGTGATGAGGACAGGGAGTTCTTTGAAAGATTCGATGAACTTCTTGAGACAGGCGAGAAGTACAGAGCTGCCAAAGGGCATCAGGACAAAAACGAGCAGTCGGCTTCGACCAAAGAAGATCAGGCAGAGAATCTGTTCAACCAGGCAACAAACAAGAAAGAAAACATCAAGATGAAGATATTCTCTGAGACCGTTCTTATCTTCATTCTTTTGGGCGTGATCCTGGCGATCACGGGATACTTCTGGCTCAGCCCTTATCACTGCAGGGTCAGCCGTGGCCTTTTTATGGCAAAGGGATACGTTCTCGATGAGGTTAACGACGGAAGCGTCAGGAATGAAGAAGACTGGGATTTTCTGGTCGAGCACGACGGTATGCGCAATATCGGAAAGAATGGGGGAGATGTCTATGGCCTGAATAACGGTGACAGATACATTTCCTTCTATCTCAAAAACGGAAGAACTTATTTCGCGATCCTGGCTTCGATCCTGTCAGTCATCGGCCTTCTTGTTGCGGTCATCCAGACCCTCCGCGTAAGAAAGCGCGTAAAGGATTCAAAGATCGGCGATATGTATGAGCAGGTCGAGTTGATAGAGGCAGATGCTAAAAAAGATAAGAGCGAGTACGACGCCTATAGAAAAGACGCGAACCTCATTGCCCGTGATCTTAACAGGAGTTTGGCGGAACTTATGAAGATCGATCCGTACGTCCGGGCTAAGAATTGATCACTCTGTGACAGATATGGCATTTTCCTGTGACTGTGTCACAGACGAAACGTTGTTTTTTGCAGCCTGCAATAATCGGGCTTTTCTTGTGACTTTGTCACAGAAAAAACGGTGTTTTGTCACAGCAGGACTGAAGCCTGTGCATATATTTGGAAATCCTGTGTGAAAAGCACAAGGAAAACGCGTTTTTGCACAGGCGTGTGCATAAATACCCTGAATCCTGTGTGAAAAGCACAAGAAATCCGCGTTATTGCACAGGGTGTGCATAAACACCCCAAATCCTGTGCAAAAAACACAAGCAAAGCATAGTGGAAACACAGATCATTTCACGCTGACAGGCGGAATATCCCAATCGGTATTAAGGGGCAGCCCCATCAGCACGTTCTGAAGGTTGGCTGCCTTTTTATCGAGGGCAGAAACCGAAGTGATCTCCTCGTCCGGGTGCTCCAGAAAATCCGAACAGTTATGGATGAGCGGCACCTTGGCGCACTTGCCCATGATCTTCAGGCAGTAGCGGCCCTCTCTGTTAAATCCCAGCACGCGGATATACGGGACATGCTTATGTTCAGAGATAAACTTCTCGCTCTGGTCAGTCATCATGGAAGCCATGGCGCGAAGGATCCTGCCCTGGGTAAAGTGCTTGGTATTAAGCTTGCTCATGAGCGTATCAAAATCCGACTCGCCGCTACGAAGTTTCTCACATGTATTTCTGATATGACCCAGAAGGCCGTCGCCCATATAAGCGGTCGTCTCGTCAGCCGAATCGAGCTTCATAACAGCCGACTTCGCGTAAAGGTCCATGTCCGGGAAAGAATATTTCTTCATCGACAGAGCAGACAGCATCACCGCCAGGGAACTATCCGGCATAAGTCCCGTAAGCTTAGTTCCGAGGGCGCTTTGAGAGTTGCCGCAGCCTTTGATGATATCTCTTATCGCGGTGGCCGAAGGGTACTTTGAACCCACATCCGCCGCGTCATAATCGTCGCCGACCCTCGGGATCGCGATGACATTGAAATTCTTCCTGAAGATCCTGATCGCCCTTAAATAGTCGAGCGCCAGGATGGAATTCGGCCTTCTTAACGTATTACGAAGTTCCTCTTTATCCTCATACTCGAAAACATCCGCTATGGCATTGGCACGTGCGGAAGGGAAGGACATGCCGTCCTCCAGGTTCTTTTTGAGCGAAGCGGTGAAGGACTCGTTATTATCAAGATCCGTCTCGGAAAGTCTTTTCAAAAGGTCAAAGTTATCAGAGTCGATGCCGAAAGCGATGTCGGTCACAACTCCGGTCCTGTATAAAGTCTCGATAGCTCCGAAAGCAAACCGTTCGGAAGGAGCGCAGGCAAAGGTGAACGGCAGTTCGAGGACCACATCTGCTCCGCACATCAGCGCCTGTTTGGCGCGGACATCCTTAGGAAGGACTGACGGGAGGCCTCTTTGAGTAAACGGTCCGCTCATGACGACGAGCACGATGGCGCGCGGATCATTAACGATCTCGCGGGCTTTCCTTATCAGATACTCGTGGCCGTTATGGAACGGATTGTATTCAGCAACTATGCCTATAACTCGCATTTGTTTCACCTTTGAAGTTTTGTATAATATGTGCATTATATAGGAAAACAAGGTAAAAAGCATAATGAAAAGGCGCACGGCAAACTTTATCATGAGACAGAACGGTGAGAAGACGGGGATATTTTCCGTCATCGACCGTAAGAAAGCCATCATCATCGGGTCGTGCGTTTTGGCTGTCCTGATCCTCGGAGCGCTTTATCTCCTTTACGTAAGAAACTACGCCAATGCCCGTAAGGTCAAGCTCGAAGAGCGTAAGGTCATCGATTACGAGTGGGTTGATGACGCGGCCCAAAGCGGCATCGTTAAGGAGTTTTTGTGGAGCAGGACCAAGGAGCTGATGCTCAAGGATGCAAAGAACGATACTTTGATCGTTGATAAGATCACTCTTCCGGGTAAACTTATCGATCAGACTCAGGAGGAGTCCGGTAACTACAGTCTTTATGATCAATCGCTGCTTCTTAAGGCATACGTCAGGGACAACGACAGGATCAAGGCAATGTCCCTCGTTTCAGAGATCAACAAGTATTTTGATATCAAGTCTGAAAGCGTAAGAGACAAGGTCTATTATCTCGATGCTTTCATGGAATACTATTCCGCCTACGGCTCCAAGAACGACTCCGAGAAGCTTTCCGAGATGGTCGATGACCTGTTTGACGAGAACGGAACTTTGAAGACATCCGAGATCACGGTGTCGATCTACGAAGGTCAGGCATACGTATCTTCCAACGATGTCCAGGCGGCGCTCGAGACGGGCAAGACGATGGGCGAGCTGGAGGCCGCGAACTTCGACATGCTGGCCGAAGACGTTGTCGACACCAAGAAAGTCGACGGTGTCCTTTTGTCATCAGTCGACCTTCTGCTCATCAAGGAACTCGAGAATAACGGGCTTCTGCCGGAAGGCTCATATGACCGTAACCTCGCCATCGTAAAGGATGCGGCCATAAGTCCTGAGATACCTCTTTATGCTTTTTCTTACAGTATCGAAAACGGTGAGGTCGAGTACATCTATTCTGCCGGAACTTCAGGTACCATCAATGTTGAGGAGTCGGTGGAGACGATGCGTAATCTCGCATTGGTCGGCGAGCTTCCGGATCAGTCTTATTCATGGCTTAAGACTACGCTCTTCGGAACGGAAGTTTTCAATGACACATATTTCTGGACATCAGACAGAACGGGCGGTACGGAGTCGTTCGGTTCTTATTGCAAGATCGCGCAGATCGCGATCGTTTTCGATGACAGGGATATGTTTGATCTTTGTATGGAAAGGATCGGAGTGCAGATCGCGACGCTTGATTCGAGTCCGGCTCTGTCAATGGTGTTCAGGACAGAGAATTCCAGGAACGTGGTTTACGCGGAAGATAATCTTGAAATCTACCTTATTATCAGATAAGATTTTCTAAGTATTTTTTGAGGGGTATTTATATGGGAAAGGGTAAAGTCAGCATTATTGCTGCGATCATTTTGCGCGTTTGCATCCTTATAATGATCGGTTATGTCTCGGTCTTGTCGACAAAGATGGTGATCCTGGCAGGAAGAAATATTCAGACTGACAGTATGACTTCGGCGGATGCTTTGGCGGCTTTGAAGGACATAAGTTTCGTGTGGAGCGGCATAATCTTCTATGCAGTTGTCATTGTCATCGCTCTCGTGTGCAGCATCATTGCGTTTAAGAAGACATCTGTTGCTTCATCGGTTATAAGAACGGTATTCCTCGCAGTATTGGCGCTATGTTCTGTCAGAAGTGCGATCATATTTACTGCTATCGAGAATTGTCCGGAGCCACTTGATGAGAGTTATAAGACCTTTGTTCTGGGAACGATGATGCTCGGAGGAAAAGTGTGTATCGCAGGGTTTTTCATTCTCTCGTTTTTTGTTCCGGTGCTCCTTGTTACATCGATCATCGCTATCATAAGGCTCGTCCGTGATCCGCATAGAGGTGAGAAGATCGAAGAGGACGGCGGGTGGAATGTCTGATATTTTCTATAAATGAATTCTATCTAGTATATATAGAATCGGACAAGGTTTATCCTTTAAGTACATTTGCTTGAAGGGAGATCTCTTATGTTAAATTTCAACTTTTACAGCCCTACGGAATTTGTTTTCGGTAAAGACCGCGAGAATGAAGTCGGTGCTTACGTCAAGAAGTACGGCGGATCAAAAGTGCTCATCCACTATGGCGGCGGTTCAGTCGTAAGATCCGGTCTTTTGGATCGCGTTAAGGCGTCCCTTGAGAAGGAGAATGTTCAGTATTTTGAACTCGGCGGCGTTATGCCTAACCCGAGAGATTCCAAAGTCTATGAGGGTATCGATCTCGTTCGTAAAGAAGGCATCGATTTTATCCTTGCGGTAGGCGGCGGATCAACTATCGACAGTTCTAAGGCAATCGCTGCAGGAGCTGTATATGACGGTGATTTTTGGGATTTCTACAGTTACAAGACAGGCATCGAGAAGGCTTTGCCGGTCGGTACTGTTCTTACTATCGCAGCAGCAGGTTCCGAAGGATCCGGCGACTCTGTTATCACCAAGGAAGACGGTATGCTAAAAAGAGGTGTGGGAAGTCCTGCATTAAGACCGAGATTTTCCGTCATGAACCCTGAACTTTTGTATACGCTTCCTGCTTATCAGACAGCCTGCGGTGTAACTGATATCATGGCTCACGTTTTCGAGAGATATTTTACTAATACCAAGGAAGTAGAGATCACCGACAGGCTCTGTGAGGCAGTCCTCATGACAATGATCAAAGAGACACCGAGAGTCATCGCTGATCCTTCAAATTACGAGGCACGCGCCAACATCATGTGGGCCGGTACGGTCGCTCATACGAATATCGTCGGTGTAGGCCGCGATCAGGACTGGAACAGCCACGGTATCGAGCACGAATTGTCCGCGATGTATGACTGCGCACATGGTGCGGGTCTTGCGGTCATCATGCCTGCATGGATGGAGTTCGTATATAAGCACGACGTTATGAGATTTGCTCAGGTCGCTGTCCGCGTCTGGGGCGTTAAGATGGATTTCTTTAACCCTGAGAAGACGGCTGTAGAGGGAATAAGAAGATTCAGGATGTTCCTTCGTTCCATCGGCATGCCGATCAACTTCAAGGAGCTCGGCGCAGATGTTAAGGATATCCCTGAGATGGTTTCCAAGATGGGTATCGACGGAGAGACAGGCGGTTTCGTTCACCTTAAGCCGGAGGATGTTGCCAAGATCTATGAGATCGCCGCTGAAGCAGAGCTCTGATCGGAGGAACAACGTATGAAAGTTTTATTTATCGGAGGCACCGGAACTATCAGTACAGCCATCTCCAAGGCGCTTGCCCAAAGAGGTGACGAGCTCTATCTCATCAACAGAGGAAATCGTAATGCGATACTTCCAAATAATGTTCACTTTATAACAGTGGATGTTAATGATGAGGAAAAAGTAAGCGAGAAGATCAAGGGAATGGACTTCGATGTAGTCTGTGACTTTATCGGATTCGTACCTGAGCAGCTCGAGAGAGACTACAGGCTCTTTAACGGAAAGACAAAGCAGTTCATGTACATAAGTTCCGCATCAGCTTATAACAAGCTTCCTTCTGATCACGTGATCACGGAAGGAACTTCACTTGCTAATCCTTACTGGGAATATTCCAGGAATAAGATCAAGTGTGAGGAGTTCCTTATGAAGAAATACAGGGAAGAAGGATTCCCTGTAACCATAATCCGTCCGAGCCACACATACGACGAGCGCTCGGTACCTCTCGGAGTTCACGGTCCTAAGGGCAGCTGGCAGGTCGTTAAGCGTATCATGGAAGATAAGCCTGTCATCATCCACGGTGACGGAACATCTCTTTGGACGATAACTTTCAATGAGGATTTTGCAAAGGGCTTCATCGGGTTAATGGGTAATCCCCGTGCGATAGGAGAAGCATTTCAGATCACGTCCGACGTATCACTTACGTGGAATCAGATCTACGAGACTATCGCCCGTACTCTCGGAAAAACACTGAAGCCTTACTATGTATCCTCCAGATACCTGGCTGACATTTCTGATTTTGATTATGAAGGTTCCCTCATAGGGGATAAGAGTAATTCGGTTATTTTCGATAACTCGAAGCTTAAGAGAGCGGTACCGGGATTCTGCTGTACCATCCGTCCTGAGGAAGGTATCAGACGTACTATCGAGTACTGCCTCGCCCACGAGGAATGTCAGGTTGAAGATCCTGAGTTTGATGCCTGGTGTGACAAGGTCATTGACTCACTTGAGAAACTCAAGGCTGAGTTCAAATAATAACTGATATTAGAAAGTAAAAGAAATAGGCGGCAATGAGATAACTCACTGCCGCCTTAGTTTTTTCAGTTGATCGTCAGATTGATCAACGATAGAGCATTCTGATGATCATCATGATGATAGAATACCAGTTTGTGTTTACCGGAAGAGACTGAAGAACAGTATTGATATCCGGTTCTGATGTGGAATTATCTGCCTCCCATACGACATAAATGTCAGCATCTTCTTCGAGCATAAAGTCACTTGTGATCTCCTCTGTGAGATAGGAATCTTTATAGATACCCAGGCATGTGAAATCATCTGCAGTAGGTGCAGGGTAACGGAACCATGTGCCTACAGGAACATTAGTATATTCATCGATTCCGTTAATGTTCATCGGATCTACAGGATATCCGTCCTGATCGACGAAGTGATAAGTTACGGTAGGGTTCTTGGCAAAACATACATAGATGTCCGTGTCTTCATAAAGCGTGAAATCACCATAGATTCCTTCACTGAAATAAGGA
>JAGCGK010000018.1 GCA_017649645.1 Clostridiales bacterium
GGCCGTAATGATCGACCCGAAAGAAGTTTATTATCTCGATCATATCGATCGAAAACTATTCGCATACACCAGGACCGGGTGCTATCGCCTGATGACGACCCTCAGTGCCTGCGAGGAACAGCTCTGGAACTACGGATTCGTCCGCGTCTCCAAATCCAATCTGGTCAATATCTATAAGATCCGTCAGCTGAAGCCCGACCTCAACATGAAGGTCTACGCCTCTTTCGATAACGGTGAACGCATCTGCATAAACCGCAGCTACAAAAAGACATTCAACGATTATCTCCAGAGAATGAGGAGGATATCACAATGAGAGACATAAAAGAAATCCTGATCGAGCTTTGCTGCTCATACACGATCATTTCCGTCGGAGGCTCGATCTACAACCTCATCTTCGGAGGTCAGACCAACAACGTCAACGTCATCGTGATGTTCGTCTTCTGCACCATCGCGGTCTTCGTGCTGTCGCTCCATAAGCTTTTGACCCGCTTTAGCCCGCTGTTCATGATCATCGTTCAGTATCTGGCAGCCATAGGACTTTGCACGCTCATAGTATTTATCCTGAGCCGCTTTGACTATATTTCAAAGCGCGGCTGGATCGAATATCTGGTGTCCTTCACCATCCCGTATATCATTGGCGCCGCGTTGTACTACTACCGTGTTTTCGCGGACACCAAAAAGCAGGATGCCATCATTAAAGAGATCCAGCAGGCAGAAATCTCTGAATAATATGGGTTTTATTTTTCACGGAAATCATTTATTATCCTAATTGGGAATGATGAATTGAGAAAAGAAAACTAATCCAATAAGGAGATAGAAACATGAAAAGAAAATTAATCGCTATCGGTCTTTCCGGTGCAATCGCATTCGCTCTCTGCGGATGTAACTTCAACTTCAACATCAATCTCGGAGGCAGATTTTCCGAGAAGAAAGTACTCAAGTTTTTCCAGGATACACTTGATGCAGAAGAATATGATGTAGACGACCTCATCGAAGCATGCGAAGAGGATGATTACGATGATGACTTCGAGGACGGTGTATACGTTGAACTCGACAAGTCCGGCACCAAGGATATATACAAGGCAATGGAATTGGATCAGTTCTTTGCAAGTGTTAAATCATCTGAATCTTCGGTAGCATATTTCAGAACAAACGATATCGGTGAGTCTGATCGTTATGCATCTTTCATCTGTGACATCAAGTTCGAAGACCAGGAATCTGCCGAGGATTTCTTTGACGATTCTTTGGAACTGTGGAACGATCTGTCTGATGACATCGACTTTGACGATGATGAGAAGCTCAACGAGGCTTACATCTATCTTGACAGTTACGGTTACAAATTCTACGCTGCTATGTACAGAGACGGACAGCAGGTAGTCATCTCACTTTGTGTCAACGATACAGACGATATCGATGATTTCTGCGATGAGTTCGACGTTAAGAGTCCATCTGAACTTGAAGATTAATCTGTTAATTCAGAAAATAGTGAAGAGGGGTTGTCTCAACGAGGCAACCCCTTTTAATAATCTCTGCATGCGATTATCAGTATGTGATCTGATTTCATTTATGATCTGCGGCAACAAAGATATCGATGAGATAATCTCTGTCATTATCCGGGATCATAAGCGAGACGAAGTGATCTGAAGCACAAAAAAAGGGGGCCGTTAAGCCCCCCTTTAAAGTCTGAAGTTATTCAATAGCGCCCAAGAATAATTCCATAAGTGCATCGGAGTTCTCTACGTCAAACGGATTGCCGAATCCAATAGACTCAATGTAAGAAGAAACCTTGCAGTCTTTCTCGCCTGTTGTTGACATATAAGTAGCCTGGATCAGCTTGTTATCGATCTGGTAGATACCGAAAACGATAGAATAGTCGTCCATCTCTTCCAAGATCATATTTTTGTATTCCTCGATCTGATCCTCATCCAAACCGGCTCCCTCTAATTCGGCTACAATAAGATCAGTATAATCCTCTGCATCCATATTGAGTACGAAGTATGACTTGGAACTGCTTGAAGAATACTCATCAGAATTGAGCGCTGTCAGATCAACGAACTCCTGCGTGAGGAATTCATTGAATGCATTATATGCACCGTCATCATCCTTGAATTCCAGGATCGTCATGGATTCTTCAAGTGAAGTAGGTTCGTCGTCGATATACTTAGCATAGATGACTGCTGAGTCGCAATCCTCGAGATCAAAGTACAATCCGGAATATGTATCTATGAGAGAGATATCGCTCATTTCGCATTCTTCAATAGCGCCTTCCAACTCATCGCCGGCTGCATAAGTTACGAAACCTCCTGCCAACAGATCTTCATCTTCCAAAGCTGTGCCGAGTTCACTCGCACTGATCTGAGAAACACCTGTCAGGTCAGCGACATCCTTGAAGGTATCATTGCCGTCGAGAGAAGGAGCCTTAGTTTCTTTAGTCTCCTCAGTTGTCTCTTCAGTTGTTTCCTCAGTAGTCTCTTCAGTTGTTTCTTCTGTAGTTTCCTTGGATGCCTTGGTTTCCTCGGTATCGTCGTCATTGTTCTCGTCATCATCGTCTTCGTCGTCTTCGTCGTCTTCGTCGTCATCCTCATCCTCGTCCTCATCGTCCTCGTCTTCTTCCTTTGAGGACTTCTTGTCGGACTTACGGCTCTTCTTGGATGTTGAAGTCGAGCATGCTACCATGCCGAAGAGCATCGCGAAAGCGATGATCAATGCCAATACTTTTCTTGCGTCTTTCATCTGTTTCCCTCCATTTTTGTTCAGGCCTTAGTCACAAAATATTTCGCGAACAGTTCCTGATCATAATTAAATAGTTCTTCCCCTAATCTGTCAGCAATCTCAATTATCATTCTCTCATAAGTACATTGTAAAGGCGATACCTTATTTTCACTTCCCGTATTCATCCTGTTGGCGCAGCCGCACGAATTGGTGCATCTGGTCTTCAGATCGCAGTCCACGCACGTCTCCGGCGTGTTGGATCTTTTGGCTATCTCGGCGACTCTCTCGTTATCGATGCCGTCAAAGACATTTCCCATATAATAATCGTCGTCGTTAATAAATGATGTGCAGGGGAAGAGTTTGCCGTCAGGTGTTACCGGCATCTGCCTTACGCCCAAATGGCAGTGCTCGGCCGGGTTCTTGCCCGCCACGCATTCCTTGATCTTACTTATCAGCGGTGCCACATAGATATAGCGGCCCTTCATGAATTCGTCTCTTAAGAAATCGGCAACCTTATTAAGTTCGCCCCTCAGAATTTCCATGTCCTCGTCTGTCCAGTTGACTTTCTTTCCGTAAGCAGGAACAGTGGAGATGTTCTGGAATCCCACATCTACCAGATATTTGACTGACTCGCTTAGAAGTCCTGCTGCCTTAGGATCCAGCGTCAGCATCGCGAGTGCATGCGGACGGTATGACAGGAGCATCTTAGCCTTTTCTTCGATCAGCGAAGCAGTTGAGCTTCCGTCCGGAAAACGTCTGGAGATATCCTGACCCTTACCGTCAAAGGATAATCCGATACCCATCTTGACTTCCTTGGCCTTCTTGAGGAACTCCTCGTCCAGCAGCGTGCCATTCGTGGTCATCTTGCAGTTGAACGGGATCCCGGTCTCTGTGGACTTTTTCTCGCAGTAGTCCAGGGCCTCGTAGATCAGGTCTTTTCGAAGAAGAGGCTCGCCTCCGAAGAAGCAAAGTCCCGCTCTTCCACCCTTGGAAAAAGCGAGATCACATGCCTTGCGAAGCACCTCCGGTGTCATATCCCTGGAGCACTTATCTCTCAAACAGTAACTGCAGGCCATATTGCAGTTGTCAGTCAGGTGCAAAGTCAGATTCATTATCAGCCCTCTGTCTCTTCAGTATATTCAGGAGCGACAGTCTCGCCGCCTTCGTAATCTACCACAGATACGTCACCTGCGAGCTGGATATCATCATCATCGTCGATCGGGATATCCTCCTCGCCGTCGTAGTCGACATCTGTTGTGCCCTCATAATAAGGTGCATCAGTCTCGCCTGCGAGCTGAGCTTCACCGCCGAGCTCGACAACCGGGTCATTATGTCCGGATCTGACGTCGATCTTCGTAGCGACATCCTCGCCGCACGCGGTTCCCAGCAGCATCGTAGCGCCGATCACCGTCGAAAGTCCTGCAATATATAATGGTTTCTTATAATCATGTCTTGGTTCGATCTTCATAGTGGAAAACCTCCTTTACCCATAATATCACCATATCCACCCCCAAGGTTTCACTTCCTCTCGAAAAAAATTTTGGACCAACTTCCCATCTCCCAACGATTTGGTCCAACAAATGTTGGCCTAAATGCTTGATCTGTCGGCATTTGGGCCAACCAGTCTCCGTTTTTTCTCCTCGCATCCTCTTTTCTATGATCATTCTTGGCCCCAAACCCGTCTCCGAACAGATTAAGTCCAAGTGAACTTGGCCCCAAATGCCTCGTCCTAACGACTAGGACCAACATCGGTGGAATAAACTGCCGTTTTAAGACAAAACGTCCGTTCCGACAACGGACCCCGCACCCCAAAACAGCATGCTTGGTCCGTTCAACTGTCAATTGTTTTTGTGTATAATTAAGTCACTTTTAAATGGAGGGGTTACGTTATGAAAAGAAGTACATTCACACGTGTCTCGGCTCTGGCGCTTATCGCCGCTATGTCTTTTTCGGCCTGCTCGAAAAAGCAGCCCGCCGAGATCAAAGTCAGGCACAAAGACCTTGACGAGACAGTTGCCGCATCTGAGACAGAACCGATGGCAAGCGCCGCAACGACAGAAGCGCTGCCGGATGAAACTGATGCGACTACCACGGCTGCACCTGTTTCCCCAAATATCAAAGACATCATAACCGTATACACATATACGGATGATCTGACTGATCTTTGCTACAGATTCGAAGATACGCATCCGGATTTTCCTTATACGTTCAATATCACCAAGATCGATACCTATTCGGGTTACAGTGATATCCTCGAAGGCGTCATCAGAGACGGATCAGAAGCTCCTGATATCTTTGCAGTAGACGAGAGTTTCGGTTATGACTATTTCCAGGGAGAACTGATGGACTATACAGCTCCTTATGAGGATTTCGGCATCGACGTTGACGACGGGATCGATTACGCCGTGATCGCACCATACATTGTTGAGACCGGAACGAGAGCATCCGATAACCAGGTTGTCGGTTTGAGCTATCAAAGTGACGGCTGTGTCATGGTCTACAGGACGGACATAGCAGAAGAAGTTTTCGGAACCAGCGATCCTTTGGATATCGACGTCTTGATCGGAGGAGATTCCGGTTCGTGGGACAACTTTAAGGCTGCAGCAGAAAAGCTTGATGAGGCAGGATACTGTGCAGTTTCAGGTTATTATGATATGTGGGTGCTTCAGAAAAGGCAGTCAACATCTTCATGGGTCGTAGACGGCAAACCGAATATTTCTCCTGAGAACGAGTCTTTCCTTGATACCGCTTATGAATTCCAAGACTACATGAACCAGACCACCTGGTGGTCAGAAGCATGGAACGCTGATATGGCAGGTAAGAGTGACAGAGAGGTATTTGCCTATTTTGGACCTGCGTGGTTTATAAATTACACACTGGAAGTTAATGCAGGATCTACGATGGGCAAGTGGAATGTTACGGAAGCCCCATTATCGGCATATTGGGGCGGTGTCTGGGTCGTTCCGTCAATCTATGCTTCCAATGCCGATTCCGAGAAGAAGGCAGCTATCGGAGAATTCCTTTACTGGTTGACACTTGATACATCTGAGGACGGTGCACAGTATTACATGGCAAGCGGTGAGTTCCGTGACGGTAAACTCACTCAGGTTGCTTCGGAAGTTGTTCAGGCAAGCGTTGATATAACCATTCCGGTTTTGGGTGATCAGGCTGATATAAATTATTACTTTGCTAATGCATCCCAATATGCACCATGTAATCCTAAAAGTGCAGATGACGACGCGATCGATTCAATGTTCCTTACGTACGTACAGTATTACCTTGATGGTGATAATACGAGAGAAGAAACTATCGCATATATTTTAAATGACATGCCATACTACATCAGCAATTAACGGAGGGACAGATATTTGAAAAAAAGCAGATTAACAAAAGCAGGAATCATGCTCCTGTGTCTCGGGTTTTCCATGACCGGCATCTTCGGATGTTCGTCTCATAAGTCAGCTCCCGGAGAGATCAAGGTAAGACACAAGGAGATAGAAGAGACAACAACTCCGGCTCCGGAACCGACGGAAACAGAACCGGAACCGACCGAGTCTGATCCGACAGACGCACCGCCGACGGCTGCTCCTGAACCGACTGAAGTTGATAACAGTAAGACGATAAATATCTTCTGCTATGCTGCTGAGATGGGCGAGATGGTTGATCTCTATAAGAGCATGCACCCTGATTGTGAATATGATTTTGTTCTTACCGAGATCCCGTCTTCGGACGGTTCATATCAGATAGCTCTGGAGACCGCTGTAGCTGCACAGAACAGTGATTCTCCTGATATTCTTGTCGTTGATGAGGACTTTGTTGATAAATACGTTAACGGTGAACTCTCTGAATATGTTGCAGGCTATGATGAACTTGGCATCGATATCGATGTAGAAGTTAAGGACGCAGGTATTGCTCAGTTTGTGGTTGACCAGGGTACCAGAGAATCCGATGGTAAGATCTTGGCTCTTGCGTATCAGTCTTATGCGGGTGTAATGATCTACAGAACGGATATCGCGGAGGAAGTTTTCGGAACGAGTGATCCTGATGAGATATCTGAGATCTGCGGCGGTAATTCGGGTTCACTTACGAAGCTCCTGGCAGCAGGCGATAAGCTGGTGGCCAAAGACTACGCACTTACTTCCGGCCTTAACGACATGTGGTTCATCTACGATGCTCAGGATCCTTCTTCCTGGTATAAGAACGGAGATGTCTATATATCGAATGAGCATGAGTCGTTCTTTGATTTTGCCGACACGCTCTATGCGAATAGCTACACGAATAAGAACCCGTATTGGACAAACGAATGGTTTGACGATATGAACGGAACCAGTGACCGTGCCACTTTTGCATATTTTGCGCCAGCCTGGCTCATCGACTTTAGTATGTCTTCTATGGCTCCGGGTACAACGGGACTTTGGAATATAACCGATTCTCCTGTTAACTTCACATACGGCAATTTGATGTTACTTACGACTAAGCAGGCAGCCGAGGCAGATGACGAGAAAAGAGAGGTCATTGCAGACTTCCTTACATGGGCACTTCTCGATACGACAACCGACGGATGGCAGTATCAGTTCGCCACAGGTTACCTGAACGGCTTCTGTCAGCCGTGTACATCCTCTGTGGTAATGGAGCAGGTTACGATGTACTCGGATTATCTCGGAGGACAGGACATGGCTCCTATCTTTAACCGTGCGAATGAGAATACCAAAGCAGGTGTGCTCAACAATGACAACCTTACCATCGGTTCTTCGTTTGTTGGTCACGTCAAGGACTATGCTGATGGGGTATGTACCAAGACCAAAGCCGAGGAATCATTCCTTGGAAGCATCTCAGAATATCTTAAGAGCTGACGGTGCTATTTAAACTGAAACAAGAGAACCCGCAGGACTTGAGTCTTGCGGGTTCTTTGTTGTTATTCTAATTCGTATTGATCCACCGGATAATACCTGAAGGACTTGCCTTCACATTTAGCTACGTAATAATCATATCCTTCCTGGAATGTATCGTATTCTTCCTGTGACACCGGCATGTGGAATTTGGAGTCCTCGAAAGTTACGTAATAATGTTTGGTATCTCCGTTCTCAGCGTCGTGGGATATTTCGCAATCCTTATTGACAGCTTTTGTGACTTCGACCGTGCACGGCTTGCCCACCGCCTTAACGCTCTTTACGCTGCCGCTCAGCACAAACGCAAACAGCAGGAGCAGGAATGAACCGCAGAAGATCGGGATCAGGTATGCCAGGTCCCATCCGCGGAAAGTCCTTCTTTTCTTCTTGACTATGAAGATCACTATCGGTGTCACGAAGCAAACCGCCGTCAGCACGGCAACAACATAAAAGCAGACCATCTCCGACTTTTCTTCGGTATCGACGTACTCTTTGTATTCTTCTTTCAGGAAATCCTGGGTAAGCACGATCTTCTGTCCGGTTGTGTTCGGCTTGATCCTCATGAAATGATTCCAGCTCATAGCCCATGCAAAGCAGATTATCAGGACTGCTCCCAATATGATCGCCGAAGCGCCGATGATCATGAATCGTACCCAAAATACTTTTTTTGTTGAATTAATAAAGCTTTCTATAAATCCCATAAGTTATCCTCCCATATCCATAATATATTAATACTTTTTCTTATTTTGTGTAACGTCCCCGTCTTTTCTTTATTATTTTCGAAAACACATACAAATAAGCTCTTGCAGCTCTCATTATTTGACACTATCAAAGGAAATGTGTACGAAAAAACCGGTTTGTAAAACTTTGTTTACAATTGTTTCGCATTGAGTCCAACATTACCCTTTATAATGAAACCATAAGATACAAAGAGAGAAGGAGGACAGACCAATGCAGCATCAAAGCTTAAATCAAGAAGCAAGGTTGGACGCCTCCGCTTTCTTGAGTAGAAATTCCTAATTATTGAGTTTGTTTAGTCTTCGGACTTAAAAATAGAGGGGTGATCTCAGAAGAGATAACCCCCATTTTTATGCCTTGAATTTACGGGAAATATAAGGACAGATACTCATGGCCTGATCCGTCTTTTTTGTTAATTGCTGCAGCAGGTCTTAATACCTCTGCATCTTATTGGTAATATTATGCAAATTATTCCGTTTATGTATTAATGAAACCTTTTCACTGATAATCTGTCTTTAAGGTTAAGGGGATAGTTACGACAGGAGGAATAACCTATGAAAAGAAAGATATTGACCATTATACTGTGCTCAGCATTTTTCGCGAACTCCCTGGCTCTGACGGCATGTGAGACAAGAGCCGAAAAAAAGATAAAGTCCTTCGAGAAAAGGATGTCCGAGATGGACGAGGAAGAATCTGAAGAGACATCTGAGGAAGTGCCTGAAGATACTTCAGAGGAGACGGCTGAGGAAACAACCGAACAGACAACTGAGGAGACCTCGGAAGAGACGGAAAATAGTTCAGAACCGACAGATACATCTGCATCCGAGACTGAAAGGAAATTCACGGATGTGGATATCGATCTGAACGATGTTAAGGTGCTCGAGGCATATTCTCAGCTCTATGATTATAACGAGGAGTTTGAGGATCTGGAGATCTTCGAACGTGATGACGGTTCGATCAGTATGATATACGGAAGGATAACGGATTTTACCGTTGATTCTCCGGATGAAGCACTTATCGCTCTGTACAGTATCCAGAAGATTTTCGGATGTAAGGATGCCTTCAATGAATTCGTTTTCTCGGATGTTCAAAGTGACGGCACGGAATTATATTACAGGTTCGATCAGGTTCATGATTCGATACCTGTCTATCCGGGCGAAGTAAAGATCATTACTGATCTTGAAGGCAATACCACAGGTTTTGTAAACGGTTATAAAAAGATAAACATTTCTACGGAGGCTTTCCTGGATGCTGATGATGCGATCGCGGAATTAACTGATGTCAAGCAGATCAGATCCTCCGAGCTGGTCATCTGGGCAGTTGAAAAAAAGCCTGTACTGGCATGGAAGATATTTTACGATTCAACTGAGAATGGAAGTTTCTACACGGCAGTGATCGATGCCAAAGACGGAACGATCATCGATTCATTCTCCAATGTAGTGTATTGATACTTTAGTAGTATAATGTTTAAAATTCTTGTTGTTAGGAGAGAGACATGAAAACCAAGAATATTTTGGCGGCTGCCGTAGCTTCGGCAATGATCATCGGTGGTTCGCTCGTACTCGGAGGCTGCGATCGGGAGTCTGAGAATGAAGAAGAGACTGTTGAAGCGACTGAAGCGACCGAGATAGAAACAGAGAAAGAGACAGAAGAAACAGAGACGGAGACTGAGCAGACATCCGTTGAAGAGTCGGAAACTGTTCCGACTACTTCGGAAGAGACTGAAGAATCTGTACAGACGACAGAAACAACAGCTGATCCGTATAAGCTCTATACTTTTGATGAACTTGAAGTTGAGAGTTTTACTGATTCTAAGCAGGTGCTTCCGTTCCACGCAATGGAGGATTATTCTCTGGCACTTAAGACTGACTGGGGTCAGTTCCTTATTTCGAATGGTGAGGCCAAAGTAGGAAAGATCGATATCGCTCTCGGTGATATGGTCTTTGAACTTGATTGCGAAATGGATGATGTGGGATCTACAGCAAGAGCTTATCTCGTAAAGAGCAATGACAGTATCTATATCTACACCGAATCGAGCCTCATGGATGATTACGAAGCTCTTAATGTCTATGAGTTCGGGAACGGATCCATAAGCTTTGTCGGAAGCATGGAGGGTATGGATGTCGGAGCTTACTTGGGAGAGCCTTTTACGGATCCGGGATCCTTCGAGTTAGTCGATGCAGCTGGAATGGGTTCACCCATGTTCTTGGCCGGTCGGTTCAAAGTCGGTGATGACGGTATGCCTGTCGCCACGAGTAATATCTGGCAGTTCAGGGATTATAATCCCGATATCAGATACTTTTTTGAGAATGACATGACGGGATATGCCGTTGACAAAAACGGTAATGCTACGACTGAGGAAAAGACGGTCACTCCGGAGGACATGTTCCTGTTAGTGGAGACGGATCAGGAGACATACATTGATATTCAGACGGATGCAGGTGATATCATAAGGATCGACATTACCGAAGCCGTCAAGTATGAGAGGGACGAACTCGGCGAGTACTTCAATTTCTTCCGTGCGATATTCAGGCTCGGTATCTTAGACAATCTGACCACATATAATCCCGGTTGATATTGTGTTTTTTCTCGAAAACGGGGTCTTCAACAAGAAGTTGAGCCCCGTTTTGTTATGCTCGGTTCTGGAAAAATAAGCAATACCTTTGTATTTAATCAGGTTTATAAGTCATATCCGGTAAGCGGATATGTGTTGTCTGTGACGACAGACCTTGAAGGGAATACGGATGGGCTGGTTAGTTATTATCATCCAATTGATGTTTCAACTGACTATTCGATTTCAGAACAGGAAGCAATCGACAAGATAGAAGAATATGAGAGTATAGCTCACTCTGAGTTGCAACTGATGGAGTACGAGGGTGAGATGAAGATGATGTGGAAGGTCTATTACAACAAGGCAGATGGACTTCAGTATGTCATTACTATCGATGCGAATACAGGTGAAGTGATCTCTGATTTTCTCAATGGACAGATAGATTGATGCTGTGATAGCAGGTTTTGTGTAGTTTGTTCCCATATTCTTGCAAAGTATTCCGAATTCCTTTTTTCTCAAAACAGATACTGTATGATGAAATCAGGAAGATAGTTCTTGCAGGGGGTGGCGATCATGAAAAAGAAACTTATAGTTATAATTCCGTTGGCGGTACTGATCGTGCTGGTGGTGGCTTTTGTTCTGTTCTGGTTCAATCCATTTAATGGTGATGATATTGTCATTGAGTCAGAATACATTTCAAATATGGGCGAAGTTAAGACTTTAAATGTTATTGACGTGAATTTCATTTATATCAATCGCCGTGGTGAGTATTATCTCCTGTACAATGTTGAAAAGGGAAAGAAGGATATTGACGACATCGAAGAATATCTGAAAACAAAGAAGCCGGACGGAAGATTTGCGGATCCCTTCACGATGATGTCTATATGTAAATGGTTAGACAGTAAAGAAGAAGTAACTAAAGGCGATATTATTCAAAAGAGCGTTGCAGATGATACGGATAAGAAACCGGATTATCTGAATATCTATTATATGAAGAAAAGAATATACACTTTAAGGGATATGGGCGATCACACAGATATATCCACATATTATAAAGAAAACGAAGATAGTAAAGTCGTAAAAACGATAGTTAAGAACTGGCCGGTAGAAATTCCTGAAGAGTTTTGGCCGTGACTCAGTGTTCTCTGTAATGAGCTTTCCTCATCAATCGACCTCAATAAGATCGTGTTCGTGAGCATTTTTTAAAGCTCTGAGATCGGCGATTCGTCTTTCCAGCATAGCGATATGTTCCTCTTCATAGAAAGGATCTGCAGTGATCTCAAAAGGAATCCTTCTTTCGGTGCCGACTTTCTTCGCGAAGATGGTGAATGCAGCGCTCATTGAGAGTCCCATATCATTGCAAGCTTTTTCCATTTTTTTCTTAACATCTGCGTCTAATTTGAAGTTCACGTTTACTGTTTGTGCCATGATCATCACCTCTTTTCGATTAGATTATAAACTCAAATAAAGAAGAGATAAAGGAAAATACTTTAAATCTTCTTGCAAAACGCTTTATTTTTGGGCTGCAAGAAGATTTTTTTGAATGTTTTCGAAAAATACTATTGACATTAATGGTAAAAAGTACCATAATAAAGATGGTCAGAGATACCAAAGGAGATTACGCATGAAAGCATACAAATGTACAACCCAAGCTGAGAAGGACTTCCTCAAAACCTACGACGCCTCACAATTCGAACGTCCTTCCGTTACTGCAGATATAGTGATCTTAACTTTGGATTCTTCTGATGAGCTTAACATCCTCCTCATCAAACGAGGAGGATTCCCCTACAAAGATCACTGGGCTATTCCGGGCGGCTTCCTGGATGCCGGGAAAGAGTCCATCGATGAAGCGGCGGCGAGAGAGCTGCGAACAGAGACGAACATTGACAACGTGTATCTGAAGCAGCTCTATACTTTCGGAAATCCGGATCGAGACCCGAGAACGACAGTAGTTTCCGTCGCATATACGGCACTGGTACCGAAGCATAAGTTAGACATCAAGGCAGGCGATGACGCCTCGGATGCGAAACTGTTCAGGATCAAGTACGACGTTAACGGAATAATCTTCTCGAATGATGAAGAGACCATAACTGAAGAAGACCTGGCTTTCGATCATGAAGAGATAATCAAGATGGCGATCACGAGGCTTCGGAACAGGATCGATTACGAAGATGATGCGTTCAATCTTTTAAGGGATAAGAATGAATTCACCATCTCGGAACTCAAGAGGATCCATGAGACCATCAAGAACCGGACGCTGGATCTGCCGAACTTCCGTAAGACTTTCCTTCGGGACTACGTTGCGACAGGCAAGGTTATCGATCTTAACAAGACGATGGTCGCGAAGGGAAAGCCTGCGAGGTTATATAAATACATAGAAAGATAGATACATAAGATACATACAAACTGCCTCTTGTTAAGAGTCCTTCCTATGCATTAAGGACAACTGACAAAAATCAATTGGAATGAGCTACAAGTAACATGGAAAAAAGGGAATAGATAATAGAAGTAAGATTGGAATAGGGACGCTACAATTTGAAGTAACTTTTTTGGAATAAGGGAATAAATTACTATGCATAGGAGATAAAAGGGGTCGAGGGGCCCCTTTTAATTTGCTCGAAAATTCTCGCGCAGGTTGTGTTATGATGGATTCAAAATATTTCCGACCTAAGGAGATCTACCATGGTAAGACACGTAATCGTATGGACACTGAAAGACGAGTATTCCGATGAGGAGAAATCCTCCATCAAAGCCGGCATCAAGGAAGGTCTCGAGGGCCTGAAGGACAAGGTCCCGGGCATCGTCGAGATCAAGGTCAACACCGAAGGCTTAGGAAGTTCCAGCGGAGACCTGATGCTCGATTCTCTCTTCGAGAGCAGGGAGGCCCTCACAAACTACTCATCCAACCCGTTCCATGTCAAAGTCGCTAACGGCAAGGTAAGACCATTCGTCAAGATAAGGAGCAGCTTCGACTACGAAGTCTGATCTTTCTGCTCGAAAAGATGATGTCTCAAAACACAATTCGGATCTTAAAAGGCAGGTTCACACTGAAGTTGATCTGCTTTTTGTTTTGCTAGACCCTTCCCTGAAACACCAGTTGATACTCCCTGCTGATAGGGAGCAAATACTGGATTTTGGGCTGGAATCCAGTTAGTAATCCCTATAGACAGGGTGCTTTTTACTGTATTTAGCAAGATAATCCGGTATTCAGTCTCTGTGAATAGGGATAGATTACTGGATTTCAAAGGCACTATAATTGTCTTCAAATAAATACCGTCATATGTACCGTTATAGAACTGTACAAATAA